>JAHXHF010000049.1 GCA_025656895.1 gamma proteobacterium symbiont of Bathyaustriella thionipta | reverse complement strand
CCAACCCCTGGTCATACATAACACCCAGGTTAGATTGCGCACCGGCAACCCCCTGTTCAGCGGCTTTCAAGTACCAGTCAACCGCCTTTTTATCGTCTTGCGGAACCCCTCGACCTTGGCCATACATAACACCCAGGTAAGCTTGAGCATCGGCATGCTCCTGTTCAGCGGCTTTCAAGAACCAGTCAATCGCCTTTTTATCGTCTTGCGGAACCCCTCGACCTTGGGTATACATAAGCCCCAGGTTAAATTGCGCACCGGCATTCCCCTGCTCAGCGGCTTTCAAGTACCAGTCAACCGCCTTTATATCGTCTTGCGGAACCCCCAACCCCTGGTCATACATAACACCCAGGTTAGATTGCGCACCGGCAACCCCCTGTTCAGCGGCTTTCAAGTACCAGTCAACCGCCTTTTTGTCGTCTTGCGGAACCCCTCGGCCTTGGTCATACATAACACCCAGGTTAGCTTGCGCACGGGCATTCCCTTGTTCAGCAGCTTTCAAGTACCAGTCAACCGCCTTTTTATCGTCCTGACGAACCCCTCGACCTTGGGTATACATAAGCCCCAGGTTAAATTGCGCATGGGCAACCCCCTGTTCAGCGGCTTTCAAGAACCAGGTAAAGGCCTTTTTGTCGTCTTGCGGAAGCCCTCGACCTTGGTCATACATAACACCCAGGCTAAATTGGGCACCGGCATTCCCCTGTTCAGCGGCTTCAGTAAATTCCTTAAAGGCCTTTTCATAATTTCCTTTTTGGTATGCTGATACTCCTTTCTGAAAGTCGACATATTTCTGAAAGCCGACATAAACAAGGGAAGAAATGAGTAATAAAAATATGAATAGGAGCTTTTTCATAGTAATCAGTTCTGATATTAATCAATAGGGTTTGTTTGCAGGTATCGTATAACGATACCTTATTTGGTCTTGATAAATCCAACTAACCACACTGGGTAAGGGAATGCCGATAAGTAAGCCGGTGAGTCGGTTTTTTGATACCGAACAGGTCTGTGAATGTTCCTTTGTACTAGCCTGTCCCTATCGCTAAAACAGTCTGGAATGCCGGGATGATACTACTCTGCGTTCAGTGTATGCGGTAACCAGGTGGCCAGATCCGGCTGCCAGGCCAGCAGTCCCAGTACGATCAGCTGAATGGCAATAAAGGGAATCACGCCCCGGTAGATTTGCAGGGTGGATATTTCTGCGGGTGCAACGCCGCGCAGATAGAACAGCGCGAAGCCGAACGGTGGAGTCAGGAAAGAGGTTTGCAGATTGATGGCGATCATAATGCCCAGCCATACCGGATCCAGTCCCATGGCCAGCAGGATAGGGCCGACAATGGGTACTACCACAAAAGTGATTTCGATGAAGTCGAGAATAAAACCGAGCAGAAACATCACCAGCATCACCAGCAGCATGGACGAGAACACGCCACCGGGCAGGTCGTTGAGAAAGTCACTGACCACTTCATCTCCTCCGTAGCCGCGAAACACCAGTGAAAACAGCGAGGCGCCAATTAAAATCATAAATACCATGCTGCTGACCTGTGTGGTGTCCCGCATGACCGAGCGTAAGGTCGCCAGGTTGAAACTGCCGCGCATGGCAGCCAGTAACATGGCGCCCACCGCGCCTACCGAGGCGGCTTCCGTGGGGGTTGCCAGGCCGCCCAGAATGGAACCCAGTACCGCGACAATTAAAATCATGGGGGGCAGCAAAACACGCGTGGCTTTGAGCAGCAGGCGGATGCCTCCGTCCTGACGTTCTTCCGCCGGCAGGGCGGGAGATTTTTGCGGTTGAAAAAAAGCGACCAGTAATTGATAACTGATATACAGGGCTACCAGTAAAAGACCGGGGATAATGGCGCCGATAAACAGATCATCGACCGATACGGTATCGGGTGAAAAAATACCCATATCCAGTTGTGCCTGTTGATAGGCGGAAGACAGAACATCGCCCAGCAATACCAGAATAATGGAAGGCGGGATAATCTGTCCCAAAGTGCCGGCCGCGCAGATAATGCCGCTGGACAGGCTGGAGTCATAATTACGCCGCAACATGGTGGGTAAAGACAGCAGCCCCATGGTTACCACCGTAGCACCGACAATACCGGTACTGGCGGCCAGCAACATGCCTACCAGAGTGACCGAAATACCCAGCCCGCCACGTAATGAGCCGAACAGAGCGGCCATGGTTTCGAGTAATTCTTCCGCAATTTTCGAGCGTTCCAGCATGATGCCCATAAACACAAACAGCGGCACGGCAATGAGGGTTTGGGCATTCATGATGCCATACAGGCGGTTCGGCAGGGCTTGCAGGAAAATAGCATCGAAATCGCCGGTGACAATACCGATGGCAGCAAATAACAGTGCCGAGCCTGCCAGCGCAAAGGCAACCGGGTAGCCTCTGAGCAAAACCAGCCCGGCAAAGCCGAACATTAAAAAAGGCATGAGTTCGATCATGGGCGGCTCATTTTGACAGCCGGCACGGGCAGGCCACGAAGGATTAGCCATGAGCGGCAAAACAAAGCCAGGCCCTGTAACAGCAGCAGTGCGGGCAACAGCAGGATAAGACCTTTAAGCAGCCATACCGCAGGCAGTCCGCCGGCTTCCTGCGAGCCTTCAAAAACCTGCCAGGACTGGCCGACATAAGCCCAGCTTGTCCACAGGATAAAAATGCAGAAAGGAAATAACAGCAGCAGCGTGCCAAGCAGATTAACCCGCGCTTTGCCTTTGTCTGACAGCCGCTCGTAGAAAATATCCACCCGCACATGACCTTCATGCCGCAGGGTATAGGCAGCCCCCAGCATAAACACCATAGCGTGCATATAGGTGATGGATTCCTGCATGGCAATCCAGCCGATATTAAAGAAATAACGCAGAATAACCACGGTAAAAGTCACCAGCACCATGCCCAGTGTCAGCCAGGAAACCAGTCGTCCTATGCCTTCCAGAAAGGCCTCAATGTATAGAATGATTTTGTACATGGCGGGGTGAAAATGTCTGGCAGCACACGGCAATGAACAAGGCCGTTTTAATCCCAGGTAAGAATTTCCCACATATTGGTGGAGGCGTTATAAATAGAGTCTTTACTGACATCCAGTTGGCCGTCACCGTCCGAGTCCACCAGGTAGTAGGCGGGGCCGTTTTTGGGGGTAATCTTGACCATGCGGATTTTTCCGTCAACCGAATATTGCTCAATGGTTTCATGCTCGGTGGTGATAATGGTCACCTCGGGTTCCAGTGGCTGGCCGCTTTCAATAACCGGTGGTGGTGGCGGTGCGGCCGGGCCGGGTTCCAGTTCCGGAAGCGGGTCCTGGGGAATTTCTTCGGCAAAAGAAAAAGTGCTGAAAAATAAAACAAAAATAACAACAGACAGGTGTTTCATAGAGTCTCCAAATATCTTCGGGCTTATGGTATTACAGGCGCAGTAAAATTTCCTGCTCTTCTGCGGAAGGCTCGAAACCGCGTTCTTCATAATGGGCAAAGATGCGGTCAACCACCTGTTTCGGTTCATTGCATATCTGGATTAAATCCAGGTCATCCGGGCTGATGGTGCCCTGTTGGACCAGGCTGTTTTTGAACCATTCAAGCAGCCCCTGCCAAAATTCAGACTGAACCAGAATAATGGGAATTTTACGTGTTTTGCCGGTTTGTACCAGAGTCAGGATTTCCGCCAGCTCATCCAGGGTGCCAAAACCGCCCGGCAGAACCACATAAGCGGATGCATATTTTACAAACATCACCTTGCGTGAAAAAAAATGGCGAAATTTTAAATCAATGTCCTGATAAGGATTGCCGCTTTGCTCCATAGGCAGTTGGATGTTCAGTCCGATGCTGGGAGATTTTCCGGCATAAGCGCCTTTGTTGGCGGCTTCCATAATACCCGGCCCGCCACCACTGACCACCGAGAAACCGCTGTTGGATAATTCCAGTGCAATGTCTTCGGTCAATTTGTATAAAGGATCATCAGGCGCAGTGCGGGCAGAGCCAAAAATGCTTACAGAGGGGCGAATTTGTGACAGCCGTTCAAAGCCCTCGACAAATTCCGCCATGATCTGAAATATTTTCCATGACTCACGCGTAAGCTGGCTTTCATCTACGGCGCGGTGCGGGCGTTGTTTGCTGATATCGCTGTCCATTTCGACCTCAAAAAATAGGGCTTGTCAGTGAACTATAACCAGTTGCCCATGCCCGCGACAAGACAGCGGTTCACAAAGCGGATGGGAAAGCGGCTAAATGGCTCTATAATGGGCGCTTGTATTTTAACCGGAATGGCTATTTTCATGGCAGACAGCAGACTGCAACAACTGACCGACTGGCTTTCTACACAGACGGATCTGGCAGGCTTCCGCCTGCAGACGGCTTCTGATGATGCCAGTTTTCGGCGTTATTTCAGAGTTCAGGTGAACGGCAATAGTTTTATTGCCATGGATGCGCCGCCGCAAAAGGAAGACAGTCATGCTTTTGTGGAGGTGGCGCAGCGGCTGGTTTCGGTAGGCATACACGCACCGGATATTCTGCAGCAGGACCTGTCGCAGGGTTTTCTGTTGTTGTCTGATCTGGGAGAGCAGCAATATCTGAATGTGCTTAACGAGGCAACGGTTGACCGTTTGTATGCGGACGCATTGGCGGCTTTAGCCACCCTGCAGGCCTGTGCTCCGGTAAAGGGCCTGCCGCTTTACGATGAGAAAATGCTGTCCTCTGAAATGCAACTGTTTACAGACTGGTTGCTGCACAAACATCTGCAAATATCGCTGGCGGAAAATGAGCAGAAGGCTCTGGACAAAACTTTTGCCTGTCTGAGCGATAATGCCTTGTCGCAACCACAGGTTTTTGTGCATCGGGATTTTCATTCCCGCAATCTGATGCTGAATGCGCAACACAATCCGGGTGTGCTGGATTTTCAGGATGCAGTGGCCGGGCCGGTTAGCTACGATCTGGTTTCTTTGTTGAAAGACTGTTATATCGACTGGCCTTTGCCGCGTGTAGAGGACTGGGCCATGGGGTATTTTGAACTGGCGGTGCAGTCCGGTATTTTACGGGAACATCAGGAAGCTGGTTTTCTGCCGTGGTTTCATCTTATGGGGGTGCAGCGGCATTTGAAAGCGGCGGGTATTTTTGCGCGTCTCCATCATCGTGACGGCAAGCCGGGTTATCTGAAAGATATTCCCCGTACGCTGGCTTATATTCCCCCCCTGGCTGAAAAATATTCTCAGCTTGAATTTCTGGCCAGCCTGATTGAGCAACAGGTATTGCCACGCCTGTGTGAAAAATAAATATGGCGCTGGTTGCCAGTTTTACGGACTTTGGTTCACAAGGCCCCTATCAGGGGCAAATGCAGGCGGCTTTGAAAAGCGCTTGCGCTCAAATTGAACTGATTTCACTCATGGCGGATGCGCCGCTATGGCAGCCACAGCCGGCCGCCTATTTACTGGCGGCACTGGCACGGGATATGCCGCCGGATTGTCATTATCTGGCGGTGGTTGATCCGGGGGTGGGGGGTGACCGTCATGCGCTGGCCATTCATGCCGATGGTCGCTGGCTGGTGGGGCCGGATAATGGTTTGCTGGTGCCGCTGGTCAGGCAGTCTCAAGTAGCGGTCTGTTATCGTATTCAATGGCAACCGCAAAAACGCTCGGACAGTTTCCATGGGCGTGACTGGTTCGCACCGGCTCTGGCGCGACTGATCTGTGCAAGACCTTTGCCCTGTGAGCCGCTGATGCTGGATGACGCCATAGGCATGGATTGGCCGCAAGAACTGGCACAAGTTATCTATATCGATCACTATGGCAACCTGATGAGCGGCTTGCAGGCCGCGAATATTCCCCGCAGCCGGGTGATTCGGCTTAACGGTCATAAGGTGCGTTTTGCGCGTACCTTCAGTGAAGTGCCGGTCGGCGAGGCTTTCTGGTTTGCGAATGCGTTTGGATTGCTTGAAATTGCCATTAACCGGGGGCAGGCGGGTGAACAATGGGGTATCAGGATTGGTGATGCCATCCTGCAAGGAGAAGATCAATGAAAACTTTGGGCATAGTTGTCGGCATTATTTTTCTGCTGTTACTGCTGATTGCAGCCGCTGGCTATGTCTGGTGGCAATCGAACGGCGATGAGTTGATGCAAAGTGGCCGGCAAGCCATGCAGGAAGGCCGGGCCTTTGCGGCTGATGCCAGTCAAAATGAATGTGTAGAGCGGGCGCTTCTCCATTCACAGGACTGCTCATCCATTGTATGCCAGACCAAAGCCAGGCTATTTTTACAGGCCTGTCTGAATACAGCTGAAAAAGACAGCTATTTTTGTGATGATGTACCCGGGCGCTGGGACATTATGGAAACCGTTAACTGGTCGCTTAAGCTGTGCACAGATTTACAACAGAATAATGCCAACTGCCCCACCATTGTTACGAGTATATCTGAATATTGTAGCGGGAAAAGCGAAGCGCGTACCCAGTAACAGGCTGATGCCCGGAACAGCCCTGGCCTTTTTTACGGCACTTCTGTTTAACAAGAATTCTTTCAGGATTTTGCCATGACGCAAGCTAAAGAAACACGTATTCCTTTTCATGCCAGCGTTCGCGGGCGTCTGTTGCTGTTCGGTGTTTTACCGATGGTGATTGTACTGATTGGTGTAGGAATTCATACCGCATTGGGTATGTATCAGCTGGCACGCAAGGATAATGAAAAAATTATTCGTAATATTGCTGTGCGGGTTGCTGGAGAAGTGGAGTTGGCCAATACCCGGGCGGTGATGGCGGCACAAATTATGGCCTTGTCGCAACAAAACGGGCTGTTCGGCAAGCGGTATGAATCCAGTCAGCTGGCGCGTGCCATATTGCTGCAGTTTCCTGAATTTACCGGTTCCTATTTTGGCTATGAGCCGAATGCGGATCAGGATGATGAAGCCTTTCGACAAACAGAATCAGCACAGAATTTTCTGGACAGAATGGATGAGAAAGGGCGCTATATACCCTATTGGTTTCGGGACTCGTCGGATAATAACAGGATTCTGGTTGAACCCTTGAAAGATATGGAAAGCAGTCTTTATTACGCGGGCATGCAGAAAAAATGGCTGGCGGAAAAAGCCACTTCCATTGTAACCGAGCCTTATGTCTATGAAGGCAAGATGATTGTCGAGCAAACCTCGCCCATAATTATTGATGGCCAGTTCAAGGGAATTGCGGGGGTTGACCGGGCCTTGACCTATATTGAGGAATTTTTACACCAGATTAAACAGCAGCAGGGTGTGGATATTTATCTGGTTAGTCGCAGTGGTCGCTTTATCGCGGTGACCGCAGACCAGGGACTGGGGCTGAAAACCATGGCAATCAAAGATACCTTATACAGTGATTTGTTTACGCCATTTTTGGAACAGCGTGATCAATCCCAAATGATTGTGCGTGAAGACCCCATCCGGGTCGAGGAGCATTATTACTATATATCGGCCCCTATCAAGACCGGTGACTGGCTGGTTATTATTCGTAAATCCGAACAGGAAGTGATTGCCCCGATTTGGGCGAACCTGCAGAAATCTCTTTTCATTGCGGTTATGGGGCTTTTGATTGGTCTGCTGTTGTTATCACGCATCGCGTCTTCGTTTTCATTGCGCATCCGCAAGGCTTTACAGGCCTCTGATATGTTGGCTTCCGGTAATATTCCACAGCACATTCAGCTGGATATTCGTGGTAATGATGAAATCAGTTTAATGAACCGCAGTTTTAATCGTGTCATACAGGCATTCCGGGAGATAACCCGCGTCAGTATTGCGGTAGCCGATGGTGATTTCAGTCAGCAGGTAACCCAGCGCAGTGAGCAGGATGAACTGGCCATGGCCATTAACCGCATGACGCGAAGACGCAAGGATGCCGAGGCTGAATTGCTGCATGTTACCGAAGATGCCAAACAACTGGCGCATTTTTCGGGAGCCTTGAATGCGTTAAATGATTTGTTACGCAATGAACAGCGCCTGCAACCTTTATGCGATATTTTTATCAGTTATGTGGCGCATCGTTTATCGGTACCGGTTGCGCTGATTTATATACGCACGGATAGCGAGCAACTGCAGCTTATGGCCAAATATGGCTGGGAGCAAAATAACCCGCAGGAATCAATCCGCATGGGTGAGGGCGTGGTTGGCCAGGCCGCCATAGAACTGGAAGCTATCAGTTTGCGGGATGAGGAGCAAAACTGGGTGGTTCAACTGGGGCTGGGCGAGGTGCAAGCACAGAGTCTGTTTTATTGGTCACAGGCCGCTAGTCAAAACTATGCACTTTAGTGCAAGGCTTTAGCTGCTACACAATTATGGTAGTCTTGGAAGGATGA
>JAHXHF010000015.1:0-2500 GCA_025656895.1 gamma proteobacterium symbiont of Bathyaustriella thionipta | reverse complement strand
TGGCCATTCAGAATATTTCGGCCAAAGTTACTATAAAAAATTGACTCGATACTTGAATTATTTACGCTTAGCATCAATGCTATCAGTGAAGCATCATAAGCAATAAACCGGGGTTCCCCATGTCCAAAACCGAAGATTTGAATGAAAAACTCGTACAAGGCTATGAAAGCATGCTCGCCAGCATTGTATCTTTAACCCGCGAAACCGAAGAAACCGCACTGCCCGCATTGAAAGAATTAACCGCCAAGGCACATGAGAAAGCGGTAGAACTGGGAGAACTCAGTCGCGAAGAGGCCGACAAGGTTTCCCGTTTCCTGCAGCGCGATATTCTGGACGCCGCTCATTTTCTGGAAGAGAGCAGCCAGGATTTCAAAACCTGGCTGAAGTTTGATATTAAACAGGCCGAAACACGCCTTCTGGATGCTTTTTTATCCGTTGCTGACCGCACCCGCACCCGCACCGAGCTTGCCGGCTTTAATCGCAATACCTCCCCTCAGGAGGAGTACCACACTGGTGAAATATGCGGTGCCGGCACCCTGACTTGCGTGCAATGCGGCAAAGAACTGCACTTCAAAAAGCCCGGACATATTCCACCCTGCCCGGCTTGCAAAGGTACGCTCTTCAAACGCGCTTAAGAGCACAAAACCGGAAGAACTGCCAATTGCACGAATGATCCCTGCCGGGCATATATTCTGTGACCGGCAGTTGCCAGGAGTCTGTCGAACTTAACATGAATCTACTGTGGAAAAGGTATTTTGCCCCATTTTTCTGATCCTTTTTGGCAAACAGGCACACTATCCTCCTCAAACGATCAAAAAAATGGACTCAAAATAACTTTCCCTCGCTACGAACCCCCTCAGTCCGGCAGACTCCTAGGTTTTCTTCTTTCGTCCGGTCACTCTTCCCACTGTTTTACTGATTGCAGAGCGGGCTTTCTGCAATACTGACGGGGGCTTCTGTGCATCTGCTTTCTTTTTTTCAGATACACGAGCCTTGGAATCCGGCGTTTTGCCAGACTCTTTCACAGACTTTTTGACTGGCTGCTGCTTTTTTTTAACCGCCCCGGGTCTGGCTTTTTTAGTAACTGGCTTCTTCTTTGCCGTTTTCTTTTTCGGTGAAGGCTTTTTAGGGGCGGCAAGCGTTTTCTTTGAAGATTTTTTTGCGCTTGATTTTGTCGTTGGCTTCTTTTTTGTGGTTTTTTTAGGCGCTTTTTTCGCCACTACCTTTTTCTTTTTCAAGCCTGCCGGCTTTTTCTCCGGTGCGGCCTTTACACTCTTCTTAACCACCTTCTTAGTTGCTTTGGATGGCTTTTTGCGGCTGACTTTTTTCTTCGCAGCCTTCTTTTTACTTTTCACCGCTGGTTTTTTATCTGCGACCGGCTTTTTTTCCACTTCCTGCGGTATTGGCGCCAAAGCTTCAGAGCCAGGCGCCTGTGTCTGCACAGATTTTGGATCAAGCGCTTCTTCCAGTTCCGAACCTGCCAGGATGGCGGCCGCCCGTTCTGCTATTTTGCGGTTTTTTGCAGAAATAACCACTTCAAGCTTGGGCGGTGGAGCCGGATGCGTAAGCACCTGCTTAAGCGCTTTCTCTATTCGCTTGAAAATAGTTTTTGCATTGCCACTACCATCAATATCAACAACCCGTTGTTGTGAGCGGTAATATTCAATCAGTGGCTGGGCTTCCTGTTCATGAGTACGAATACGATTACTCAGCGCCTCTTCCCGCTCATCCGGCCGCTGCCGAACACGGCCACCGCATAGGTCACACACACCATCAACAACGGGTGGATCTATGTAAATGTTATAGGTTTGCCCGCAGGAACGGCAATTTCGCCGGCCTTCCACGCGCTCCATGATTTCATCTACATCCACCGATAGCAGTAACACGGATTCAAGATGTAAATTCAGCTCAGCCAACAGAGCATCCAGCCCGCGCGCCAGAGACAGGTTTCGTGGACAACCTGCCAATACGAACCCTTTGCTCATATCGGTGTTGTCAAAATATTGCCTGAGCACCCCAAAAATCACTTCATCAGGAGGTGGCCGGCCCGCATCAGCCGCCAGTTTAACCAGTCGGCCATAGCTGTCATCGGCTTCAATAGCATCCCGCAAGAGTGTCGGTAATGACAATACAGCCAGTTGATGTTGAGCGGCAATCAAATCTGCCTGTGTAGATTTTCCCGCCCCCGGAGGACCCAGCAAAGCAATTCTCATCAATCTCGATCCTTGTCCCCAGTCAATAAAAGGGAAGATAATTTAACTCGGATTTTGTTGTGCAATTGTTACAAATGTTAGACCAGATTTTAAAAAAATGCTTCAACATCCTTTTTCCGGCACTCCGGCCAGGTTTTGCAAAGCCTTGTCAGACAGGCTGAACAGCCATTCTTTCACCAGCGGGCAAGCATTATTCCACTAGGAGTCTGTCGGACTTAACCACAGTGACCGCACTGGCAAGCCCTTAAAATATAAAAATTCGACTATTTTATAAGGTATTGCTGTGT
>JAHXHF010000148.1 GCA_025656895.1 gamma proteobacterium symbiont of Bathyaustriella thionipta | reverse complement strand
TTTATAAGTTATTTCTATCGGTAGCATGAGCATGCTTATGAATGGTTTTTGCCAAACAAGATTCTTAAAAAAACAGTGAAACTTCAGTGGCAATAAAGCCGGCCATCAATAAAGGCACCACCAGTGACTGTGCCGATTTAAGACCGGCCACAACGATAATAAAGGCGGCAAAACCAATCAGAAAACGGCTTAGTGCGGAATGTTGCGGCATGGATTTTCCCTAAGAAACAGGCTCATCATCAAGCGTTAGCGACAGGTTGCCGGCCAGTTCATCCAGGTTTCTGCGCATAATGCCGGGCAGCGGCTGCTCCGGGTCAAATAAATCACCAAAAATGAACTGCTGTTTTTCTACGCGCTGCCACTGCGGTTTATCATCGCTTGCATGGCAGATAGCCTGATAGACTGATTGCTGTGAACCGATTTCCAGCAGCGTGACAGGATGCTGATCCGACCAGACCGGCATCAAAGTGATGTAGCTGTGCAGGCTGTCACGCACTACCAGATAACGCAGCAGGGTTTGCCAGCCGGGCAGCTGTTGCGGGTCATCAATGCCGGCTTGTATGAGCAGAGGCGGATCATTGGCAAAGCCGGCAAACAGGGTTTTACCACTGGCAGACTGTTGCTGAAGCAGTTTTTGCGCCCATATGGATAGCTCAGATAGCGTCATGCCGCACCCGGATTATTTTACATTTCATCAAAACCTGCCTTGTGATACCAGTGTTTTGCCAGCTCTTCATTTTGCTCAACGCCGTTACCTTCACGATACATCATGGCGAGGGTGGTCATGGAACCAATCAGCCCCTGTTCGGCAGCGCTTTGAAACCATTCGATCGCTTTGGCCGGATTTTTCTCGACACACTCCCCTTCAAAATACATGAAGCCCAGCCCATGTTGAGCCAGCCCCATACCGGCTTCTGCCGCCGCACGCATGTATTTGAAAGCCAGCATTTCGTTGGCCACCATGCCCAGGCCATTTTGCAGCATAATCGCCATGCGGTATTGGGCGTCTGTATTGCCCTGTTCGGCCAGCGGCGACAGCAAGCGTGCAGCACTGGCAAACTCGCGGCCTTCAAAGGCGGCTATGCCGCTGCCCAGATCCATATCGGGCTGTTGTGTTTCTTCGGTCATGCTTTATTTCTCCATAGATGTGTGCGCTATGCGTGAGCGAATAGCTACGCGGCAATAGACCTGCGCGCACAAGCGTTCATTGTTATCGTAAAAGGCATATTCAAATTCAGGGCACCTCTATTCATTCTGGGCATTGCAGATTGAGAATCAAAATGAGTCAGATCAAGGCGCAAATCGCACGTAATAGCAGGCTATTGCGAAGATTTGCAACGCTGAGATGGCTCATTTTGAACTCAATATGCTTGTCCATGAATGAATAGAGGTGCCCTTCTGGCGTACTGCGCATTTTCGTATGTAGATCCTGCCGGATTTGTTGCTCAATTGCCAGCGGCATAGTAAAGCGTAGCTGCAGATCGGTACGGCCTTCCGCACGAAAATCCAGACGCAGATCCCTTGTCCATACGGCATAATCGGGAAACAGATGGGCACAGGCCAGAGCGGCAACCGGGTCAGCCAGTGCCGCCATGGCGCCACCGAACATAAAACCACCCGGATTGCGGTTGCGCCGATTCAGGGGCAAGGTAATGTGCAGTTTGCGCCAGTCGTCATCCAGCCGGTCAACACGAATCTTCATGGGGGCAAAAAATGCATACCCCTGTAAACGCTGTTTGGCGCTGAGGTGTTTTCTTATCCAGGCAAAGCGTATCCAATAGCCGGTGAGCATATTCCACCCTGTTAATCCCTTATTGTTGCAGGGCAGTATCGGTCATTCAGGTCGGTATATATTAGCGTAGAATGGAGAGATTGATCGCTTTTGCTTTCCAGTACTTTATGCAAACTCAACTGAACCAGACATTTCTTGCCAGCAAAGCCGGGCAACAGGCAGAACAAATACTCAGAAGCTGCGTGCATTGCGGTTTTTGTACGGCAAACTGCCCGACCTATCAGTTGCTGGGTGATGAACTGGATGGCCCGCGCGGGCGTATCTATCAAATTAAACAGGTGCTGGAAGGCGAGCCGGCCACCGCGACTGTACAACAGCATCTGGATCGTTGTCTGGGTTGTCGTTCCTGCGAAACTACTTGCCCCTCCGGGGTCGAATATTATCGTTTGCTGGAAATCGGTCGCAAACAGGTGAGCTTGCAGGTGAAGCGTCCTGTATGGGCGCGCTTGCAGCGTTTTCTGATACGCCAGATTATCCCTTACCCGAAACGTTTCAAATTTTTACTCGGTACCGGGCAGAATTTGCGCCCGCTGTTGCCGACAGTCATCAGGCAAATGATTCCTGAACGACCCGGCCGATTGGCGTCCTGGCCGCCGGCGCGCCATCAGCGCCGCATGTTATTGCTGGATGGCTGCGCGCAACCGGCTCTGGCTCCGGCCATTAACCGGACGGCTGCGCAAATACTGGATCGTCTTGGTATCAGTCTGATAAAAACACCGCGGGCCGGTTGTTGTGGCGCGCTGGATCAGCACATGGATGCCCTGCACAGCGCCCGCAGCGCCATGAAACGCAATATTGATGCCTGGTGGCCGTACATCGAACAGGGCGCAGAGGCTATTCTGGTAACGGCCAGTGGCTGTCTGCCTACCCTGCAGGAGTATGGCGAATTACTGGAAGATGACGCGCACTACGCTCACAAGGCCGATGTGGTCAGCAAGCTGGCCAAAGACCCGGTGGAGATTCTGCAATCACTGGATGTGCGCGCCAGACAAAAGTACCTGTCACTGAAAATAGCTTTCCAGGTTCCCTGCAGTCTGCAGCATCATCTGCATTTACAGCAAGCGGTAGAGGCCCTGTTGCGCAAGCTGGGTTTTCAGTTGCATGAGATCGCTGAATCTCACTTATGCTGCGGATCAGCGGGCAGCTACAGCCTGTTGCAGCCGGCTTTATCAAAACAACTGCGGCAGCGTAAACTGAAGCACTTGCTGGCGGTTCAACCCGATATGATTGTGACCGCCAATATCGGCTGTCAGCATCATTTACAGGCGGTTTCGCCGCTGCCGCTGAAACACTGGCTGGAATTGCTGGAGTAGAAACAACTCAGTGGCAGGCCAGCCAGGCTGGCAGATAGCGTCGCGCATGGCGCATGGCACGGTCATGCTGTCGGTAGTCGGGCCGGTAACTTTCTACCAGCGCCCAGAAGGCAGGGCTGTGATTCATATGGCGGCTGTGGCAAAGCTCGTGAATGATGATGTAATCCACCAATGTCTCGGGCATAAAAATCAGCCCGGCGTTCAGGCTGATGGTTCCTTTGCCGGAATAACTGCCCCAACGGGTTTTCTGCAGACCGATTCTGAGGCGGGTATACGGCAGGCCGGTTTCTTTACTGAGCTTTTGCAGGCGGGGTTGCAGCAGACCGCGTGCGTGTTGCTTGAGCCATTGCCGCAACAGTTCAAAACCGATGGCAGGCCGGTTGATGGAAAGTGACAATTGCGGCCTGGCGACACTCAGTTGACTGCGTGCGGATGCGCTATCGTGTACGCTCACTTGCCAGTGTTCGGCATCCAGCGCGATTTCTATTTCAGCCGGTAAATTGACGGCAGGCCTGTTGGTGCCGGTTTTGCCGCTGTGCCAGTGTTTGCCGGGTTTTTTGCAGCCAGGCGGATGATTCCTGTATAAAAATTCCGGCCTGACGCAGGCTGGCACCCTGCGGCAGTACCAGTTCAATATAATGCTCCGGCGCCAGACGCAAATGCATACGCCTGGCGCGGCGGGAAACCCGGGTGCGAATATCGGCGGGGATTTTCAGCATTGCTTTTCCACGGACAGGGGGCTATGTTGATGCAATACTTTTATCCATTTTTCGGTCTCTTCTGTATGCGCCTGCTTTCTGTATTTGCCGAGTCATCGCTTGCCCGTCTGTCATTGTGTGGCTTGTTGCTGTGCATTTCATTCGCTGTCCAGGCCAACCGGCCGGATGATTCGCTGCAACAGCAGCGCCTTTTATTTCAGCAGGCCAGCAAAGATTTGAGCCAGGGCAAGCTGAGCGCATTCAATAAAAAACGCGCTCAACTGCAAAACTATTCGATTGCCCCTTATCTGGACTACTACCGGCTAAGCCGTAACCTGCGACAGGTGAAGAGCCGTGATATTCAACAATTCCTGCAGCAGTACGCCGACTGGCCGATAGCCCCGCGCCTGCGCTACCGCTGGCTGAAAACGCTGGCCAAACAGGAACGCTGGAACGAGTTTCTGAATTTTTATGCAGGCTCGAACAATACGGCTTTGCAATGCCACTATCTTAATGCATTGTTGCACAATGGTCAGGCAGAAAAAGTCTGGCCACAGGTGAAATCGATCTGGCTGTATGGGAAATCACGCCCCAAAGCCTGCGATCCGGTGCTGCAAAAGTGGAAGCCGGCTCATTTGACGAACCAGCTGGTGTGGCAGCGTTTCGCGCTGGCCATGCACAGCCAGCAGATCAGTCTGGCCAAATATCTGCGTAAATCATTGCCGCAATCGCAACAGGCGCGGGCCGATTTGTGGCTACGTCTGTATCGTCAGCCGGAAATCATTACTGAATCCTGGCATTTTGCTGCAGACAATCCCATGCGCCATGAAATGTTGCTGTACGGACTGGACAGAATGGCACGCAAAAGCCCCATAGAGGCGCATGTTGTGTGGCAACAGCTTAAACAGCAATATCACTTCGATAGCGAACAAAGCCGTCAGGCCGATTCTATATTGCAGCAAGCCAGTTTTCGTATGGACTATCCGCAAAATCTGGCCTATCTGGATCAGGCGGAACCGGCGGCTGACGATATAAAATTCCATGAAAGACGTATTCGCGCCGCCTTGCAGGAAATGGACTGGGAAAAAGTGCTGAAATGGATAGCAGCCATGCCCGCAGAGGCGCAAAATAAAACTCGCTGGCGTTACTGGAAAGGCCGTGCCCTGTTTGCGCAGGGGGATAAAGCCGAAGGTCTGGCCGTGCTGCGGGAAGTGGCCAAAGACCGCAGTTATTACGGTTTTATGGCGGCCGACAGATGCGGTCGTCCGTATCAGTTATCCAATTTGCCGCTCACGGTTGAAAAGGAAAAGATGCAGCGCCTGGCCACGGATAAGGCTCTGATTCGTGCGCGTGAATTGTATTACACCAATAATCCGATTGATGCCCGGCGTGAATGGCGTGTGGCCACAGAAAAAATGGGTCGTGATGAAAAACAGGCGGCGGCACTGCTGGCGCAGCAATGGGGCTGGCTGGACAGAGCCATTCTGACCCTGGCGCAAACCGATTACTGGGACGATCTGGAGCTGCGCTTCCCGATCAAATATCGCCACACAGTTGAACAATACGCGGCTCATAATAATCTCAGCGCGGCCTGGGTGTTCGGTTTGATGCGCCAGGAAAGCGTGTTCATGCAGGATATACAATCACACGCCGGTGCGGTTGGCCTGATGCAACTGATGCCCAAGACCGCCCAACAGGTCAGTCGTAAACTGCACGAACCCTGGAAAGGTAAAGCGTCACTGAAGCAGTCCAAAACCAATATACGCTATGGCTCCAGCTATATGCGGCAAATGCTGGACTTGTTTGAACACAATCCCATGCTGGCCACCGCCGCCTATAATGTCGGGCCACACCGGGTCAAACGCTGGCTGAATGAAAAAAATGTGCCGGCCGATATCTGGGTGGAAAGTATCCCGTTTAAAGAAACCCGGACTTATGTGCGCCGGGTCATGGCCTACACCATCATTTACGAGAAACTTCTGGGGCAAAGCTCTTCCAGCATCAGCCTGTTACTGACACCGGCTTTGCCCAGTACAGTAGCCGGTCGTTCAGTCAGTCGCTCACAAGCCCATTCCGGCGAAGGCTGAGAATTGCCAGGCTACTTTGGCCAGACTCCTGGAGTCAGTGCAGATAATGGCTGTCGGGGTTTGTTGTAGCCACACTTGTTTCATTATGCGCTTCGTCCATGTCCATATTTTGGTCGCTGGAATGTTGCATCCGTTCCTTAACCCGCGACAGCAGGGCTTCATCGGTGACCACTTCGTAAAATAAACGGCCGTCCTGCTCCAGCGTTTCAAGAGTGTTGCCTATCAAGAGTCTGATGGGGGCTTCGCGAATTAACAACCAGTGCATTTCATCGCTGCGGTCGGGATAACGACCTACATACAGGCGTATGCTTTCATTCTCGAAATCACCGGCTAATTGCATACGCTTAAGGGAAACTTCCTGTTTGAGTTTGAAAAAAGCGGCTGCGTCCAGTTCAATACCGTTAACGTTGTAGTGCAGCAGGTCATCTCCCCCCGGTTTGCTGACCACACCTTCGGTGGGAGCAACCACTTCTACTCCGCGTCCCTTGCGTTCTTCATTGATACTGCTTTGACGCAGTAAATAAGAACAGGAAGAAAGCTGATCGGCACGATTAATGGCTGGTGAAATAGTAATTTTGCGGTCTTCGTCATACAGAAAAGTGGGTGCGCCATCCTCAAAAGAGATACCCAGCCCCAGTTCCAGTTCCGGAAGATCGTTTTTACGGCTTAGGCTGTTCTGGGTGTCCACAACACGCAGCATCTCGGCGGCCAATCCGCAGGCCTGGCAAACGGCCAGAAAAGAACTGCTCTCATCCTCGTATTCATAAATGGTAAGAATAACCGCGTCCCCTTCAACAAAAGTTTTTTCCGCACCGTATTTTTCCAGCAGTTTGGTGATGGGGGTGAAAAAGTTCAGGCTGAAATGTGAGGCCGGGTTTAGCTTGCGATGCCGAAGTTCTTCGGTCATACGGGTAGAACCACGGATATCGGCCTTTACAACAACATGATTGCGAATGCGTTGTTGGTGCTCTTCGCCTTCATCACGCAGTAAAAAACGATGCAATGAATGCCCGGATGCCGACATTTTGATTTCTTCCGGCTTGTGCAGAATACGTATGCTGCGCATGGCCTGCTGCGCCTGCCAGGCATATTTCAGATCGCGCCGGAATACAGCCAGATCACGCAGGTAACGAATAACAAAAGTGCGTTGTTCCCACGGGCCGATGCGTTTCAGCTGTTGGCGCTCATCGCGTAGCAGACCGACGATTTCCCTGATTTTTGATTTCAGCGAGATAAGCCGCAAACGCCGTTCCAGATCCTTCAGATGAGTGCTGCCGCGTAAATAACGAAAGATAAGGCCGGCCGGAATTTCACCGCGTAGGGCTCGAAATAACTCGGGGGTGCGATAGGCGGCCAGTACATAAGGCATGAGGCGTGCGCGTTGTACCTGTTTGACCAGATGATCCAGCGTGCGTCTTTGGAAATCCGGCCATTTACTTTGTGGCCAGCCCTGTTTTATCCAGCCTTCATTGTGTTGCACACTGATGGCCCGTGACGGGTCGGCAGAATTCATGAACAGATCAAGATTCTGCGGACGATCCAGCCAGCTATAAAGAGGGGTTTGGTATTCGCTGGCACATAAAGCGTGGTCGAGCAGTTCGACGATACCCCGGGTAGATTCTGTAGCGTCTTCGGCCGGGCTCAGGCTGACTGCTTCACCGCAATTTTTTCCCTGGATAACACAGTCAGGCAGATAATCTGAAAATGCAGAAACCAGAATATTGTTCCACTGATTAAAAAGGCCAGCTTCTTTTTTGTCGGCATAGATCAGGGTGTAATGCGTCATTAACAGATCGGTTTGCCATAAATCCGAGATATGCAGCATCGGGTTGAATAATACCCGGCGCGGCACCGGCCAGGAAATACCGATAACCGATTTACGCAGTTTGCGTAATATGGTGGCTTCCTGCATTAAAATCTGCGGTAACAATTTTCGGATGACTTCATGGCGAACATGCAGCGCACGCTCATTGAGCAGGGCAATGCTGCCATCTGTTTTGTAGTTATCATCAGAATCCTGCGCGGAATCAGCATGCTGGCGGCGCAAACGGTTGTAATACAGTGTTTGCTGTTCACTCACCAGTTGCAGCAGGTATTTGATGACCGCAAACTGTAATAACTGGATGAGTTCCGGTTGAGCCTGTTGTCGGGCATCATCAATGGCAACCACCATCATGCCGGTATAGGCATCCCGAAAGGCATCTTCTGTCTGCCGGTCTGTGTTTGCGCTATTTGTTTGAGTGGTTTCATCTTCCAGCATCTGCCGGACCAGACCTAATGCACGGCTCTGGAATTGTGTGCTGAGCTGGACATCAACATGGGTGTTATCGATACCCCGGCGTAAACGGTCAAGCCGCTGCTCAAAAATAGTGGGGGATTGAAAAGGGGCGCTGAATTCGGCGTCCGTGGGTGTCCAGAAAAAATGATTGCGTAAGCTGCTAAGGCAGGACATAACTAGTGTTTGAACGAAAACGATTAAACCCTAAGAAAAACAATAATCTATATACTGTTCAGTGGACTAAAGATTATAATGCCTGTATC
>JAHXHF010000242.1 GCA_025656895.1 gamma proteobacterium symbiont of Bathyaustriella thionipta | reverse complement strand
CGGGAAAAAGATTTTGTTTCACTGCTTTTGCGTATGGTGGCTTGATGGCTGACTGTCAGGTTGATTTGGATTTCAGTGAAACTTCAGTTATGAAGTAAACGCATCAATAAGTCAGCAGGATGCCTGCTGAGTCGTTATGATTTATCTTTTTCGGAATCTGCATTCTTCCCGGTGATGCCTGCCGGCTGCTCTTCACCCAAAACCATTGCTGTAGCGTAATGCAGCGAGTTAACCTGCTCGGATACCAGGCCGATAAGAAATATCAGAACCGAAGTTACAAACAGGACGCCCGCCATATTGGAAAACCCGCCACTACTTAAATAAAAATACAAATAACGCAGTAATCCCAAAATAAAAAACAACAAACTGAGTGGGAAAAATACCCGCATGGGTGAATACAGGGAGGTAATTTTCATCACAATCACCAGAAAACGAATACCGTCGCGCAGGAAATTTATTTTACTTTTTCCCTGCCTGGCCTGCGCCCGTATGGGCACAAACCCCACCGCATATCCGGCATGCAAAAAAGCCATAGTCGAAGTTGTTGGATAAGAAAAACCATTGGGCAACAAATACACAAACTGACGGAACACGCGCGCTCTGGTGGCACGAAAACCTGATGTCAAGTCCGCTATTCGTCGGCCTGTCAGCAAAGAAGCAAAATGATTCAGCAGATTGTTACCCAGCCAACGCCCGTTTGAGGCCTGAGTATCGGCTGCCCGCGCGCCAACCACCAGATCAAAACCTGACTGCAGCTTTTCCAGTAAGCGCTCAATATCGGAAACCGAATGCTGACCATCGGCATCCATAAAAACAAAAAATTCGCCCGTTGCATTGCGCGCGCCGGTCTTTATTGAGGCGCCATTACCCATGTTGTAGGGATGACGGATAACACGGGCACCGGCACTCTGCGCCAGTTCCGCAGTATTGTCTGTCGAGCAATCATCAACCAGCAGTATTTCCGCTTTGGGCCATTGGCTGCGTAATTGCTGAACCACATCTTTAATGCTGCCCGCCTCATTAAAGGCTGGCAGAATAATTGACAAAGAAATATCCTCGTCATAGATTGATTCAACTTCCATTGTCAGTTTATGTGGGGCAATTTATACGACATTACAAAGCCTCAAGCCGGCAAAGCGTTTTTCTAGCAAAAAGAAAATAAGCAAGTAGACGCGACTTACTAAAAATAGCTTTAATGAACAAGGTGATATGACTTTTCATCTCTATTTACATACAACTCCATTAGTAATAATCAGCCGTAAAACGACCCTGTCCGTTTTAGGTGACCTGGACTGTTCAACAGTGTACATAAGTCATAAAACCAAATCAGGGGCAAGTACCGGAAGGTACTTCAGCAGAGCATACCCAGGCAAATGTGTCTGGAGAAGTAAAGTTCATAGTAATCGTACCACCTGCAAGTGACGCTTTTGCTGCTGCATTAAAAGTCGCCACATACTGCCCTGTGGCTGGCGTAGTGATGTCTACATATTTTCCCGCATCAGCAGTTCCATCATAAACTTCATCTGCATCCGGGATATTTCCCGTTTCATCGTTCACGTCAACAATAGCCACCTGCAAAAAACGTAACAGTTGCACCGCCTCCCGAGCCTGTGAACGCGCCACATAGTTGGAATAACCCGGTATGGCAATGGCTGCGAGAATGCCAATAATAGCCACCACCACCATCAGCTCAATCAGAGTAAAACCTTGCTGTTGCTGTTCCATTATTTTTTCCTCGCCATCGTAACTAAAAAATGAGTGTAGCAGCCCTGCTTGTCAGCATGAAGTAATTTTATCTATACATCGAATCGAATAGGACCAGTGGTTTCATCTTTCTGACCAGAGACCCCATAGATCGCCTGTCTGTCGCTATGCCAATGACTGAAAAAACATCACGTCTGCCAAAACCCACTGATACCCGCCAGTCCATAAGCAGCATTTTTCTGTGCATTTGGTAAATCCTGCGGGCTTAAACCACCCAGCGCGAAAACCGGTATAGTCGCGCCATCTACCAATTTACTGAATTTTTGCCAGCCCATTGCAACCGCCTGCGGATGACTGCGAGTAGCCTTTAGCGGCGAAAGCAGCGCCCAGTCCACTCCTGTATTCTGCGCCTGCTGTAATTCTTCAGCATTATGGCAAGAGGCAGACAGCATAATCTGTGAACTGACTGGACGCTTTTTCATGGCCATCAACTGACGGGCTGTCAGATGCAGGCCTGCATCAGGGAAATCCGCCATTTGCTCTACATCCACACACAGTATTAATTGCGCCGAATAATTTTGACATAAGGCATAAGCCTGCTGCGCCAGTGTTACATATTGATCCCCGGGCAATTGCGGCTGGCGCAAATAAACACAGGAATAACCACTCTGCAAAGTTTTTTCCATACCTGAGAGCAGTTTTGTTGGCTCACCTTCACAGTCCGGTGTAATAACAACCACATCGGGCAGTTGCAGATATTTCAGGATGGGCGCATCTGCAGCCGGTAAGGGCCAGTCTTTTATCTGTTCTATTTCCACCCATTGCAATGGTTGCTGCTCCATACCTTGCGCAGTACCTGTATAGGCATCCACTCTGAAGACATGCAGAAACACTTCCATGCCGCCATATTGATGCCGGATGCGCAATAGTGAGCGGTAGCGACTGATGTGGATGCCAAGCTCTTCCAGACATTCCCGAATCAGTGCTTGCGGAGGCGTTTCACCGGCTTCCAGCTTACCCCCGGGGAATTCCCACAGACCGCCCTGATGGCTGTTTTCGGCTCGCTGCGTCAGCAGTACCCGATTGTCTTTTATAATAAGAGCAACCGCTACCTCAATCGAGCCTGTCAAATCTGTTTTCAATCCATTCAGGTGCGATATTCCGCATTGATTTTGACGTAATCGTAGGATAAATCACTGCTCAAGATACAACTTTCCGCCTGTCCACGCCCCAGCCTAACCCTGATTTTTATTTCACGACCACTCATGGCCTGCTGACCTTGCGTTTCTTCATATTGAGAGGCTTTTTCCCCGCCTTTAACAATTTGCACATCCCCCAGCCACATATCGACCTGTTCAACATCCAGATCATGCACCGGAGCCCGGCCCACGGCAGCCAGAATACGCCCCCAGTTGGGATCAGAAGCAAACATGGCTGTTTTCACCAATGGTGAATGCGCGATTGTGTAGGCGACAGCCCGGGCTTCTGCGTTATCGGCTGCCTGTTCGATTTTGATCTCGATCAGTTTGGTAGCACCTTCCGCATCCATAATAATGTCACGCGCCAGTTGCTGAGCTATAGCGCGAACACCCGCATGGAAGCTTTCATATGTCGAATCTTTTTTACTGATTAAAGGCGCACTACTCTGGCCGCTGGCCATCAGCACACAGGCGTCGTTGGTTGAAGTATCACCATCCACCGTAATACTGTTGAAACTGTCCGCCACGGCTGATTGCAGGCATTCATTCAGCAAGTTTTGCTCTATGCGGGCATCGGTGGCGATATAAGCCAGCATGGTGGCCATATTCGGACAGATCATGCCGGAACCTTTGGCCATACCGGTAATTCTGATGATATGCCCGTCACAATCCACTTCCATAGAATGACATTTTGCCACGCTATCGGTTGTCATAATGGTGTGCGCGGCATCCTGCCAGGCATCCGCCTGCAAGCCATCAAAGAGCTGGGGAATACGGCCGGTAATGCGTTTCAGCGGTAAGTATTCGCCAATCACACCGGTCGAAAAAGGCAGCACCGCTTGGCTTTGTATGCCCGCCACCTGCGCCACCGCATCGCAACAGCTCAAGGCATCCTGCAGGCCGCGCTGGCCTGTACCCGCATTGGCATTGCCCGAATTGATCAGTAAATAACGCGCAGGCATCTTATGCAGATGCTTTCTTGCCAGTACCACAGGAGCGGCGCAAAAGGCATTGCGGGTAAATACAGCCGCTACCCGGGTGTCTTGCGCCAGTTCGATGAGCAGCAGGTCATTACGACCACTATAGCGAATACCGGCCGCTACCGATGACAGCCGTATACCGTCAATAGGCAGAATGTCATTATTTAGCATGATAGCCCTGCTTCTGTCGCAGATAAATAACTACTGCAGTTTGCCGTGGCACTGCTTGTATTTTTTCCCCGAGCCGCAAGGACAAGGCTCATTGCGACCGACTTTGCGTTGTTCACGTACAAAAGTCTCGCCTTTTTTCTGTTCCGGCATAGCATCTTCTGCGGGCATGGCCTGAACTTCTTCCTCCAGCCCCTGGAATTCTTCATGCATGAACTGAAAGTCACTGCTGGGCTGTTGTTGCTGTTCAACGGCTGCCACATCCGACTCGGCCTGTACCGGCACCTTGGAAAGCACCGAAATGACTTCATTCTTTACGTTATCCAGCAAACTGGAAAACATGGCAAAGGCTTCGCGCTTGTATTCCTGCTTGGGGTTTTTTTGCGCATAGCCACGCAGGCCAATGCCCTGGCGCAAATAATCCATGGCCGCCAGGTGCTCTTTCCAATGAGAATCCAGCGTTTGCAGTAGCACCGCTTTTTCAAAATGACGCAATACCTCACTACCGGCCAGACTTTCTTTCTCGGCATAGGTATCTTTCAGAATCTGTAATATTTTTTCCCGCAGACTTTCTTCATGCAGGGATTTATCCTGTTGCAGCCATTCGGCTATCGGCCATTGACCGCCAAATTCATTCTCCAGCGCGCTGGACAGTCCGTCTATATCCCATTGTTCTTCAATACTTTGCGGTGGAACATAAAGATCGATCAGTGCATTGACCACATCATGCCGCATGGCTGCAACGATTTCGGAAACATCTTCGGTTTCCATCAGATCGTTGCGTTGCTCGTAGATCACCTTGCGCTGATCGTTGGCCACATCATCATATTCAAGCAATTGTTTACGAATATCGAAATTTCGGCCTTCCACTTTTTTCTGGGCATTCTCAATGGCTCTTGTCACCCACGGGTGCTCAATGGCTTCACCTTCCTGCATACCCAGCTTTTGCATAATGGAGGAGACCCGATCCGATGCAAAGATACGCATCAGGCTGTCCTGCAAGGACAAATAAAAGCGGGTTGAGCCAGCATCACCCTGTCTTCCGGAACGACCACGTAACTGGTTATCCACCCGCCGTGATTCATGCCTTTCGGTACCGATTACATGCAAACCACCAGCTTCCAGAACGGCCTCATGCCTTTTTTCCCAGTCCTGCTTTATCTGCTGTCTGTCGGCATCATTTATATCTTCAGGCAACGCAGCCAGTTCGGCTTCCAGACTTCCGCCCAACACAATATCAGTACCACGCCCGGCCATATTGGTTGCGATGGTTACCGAACCGGAACGCCCGGCCTGCGCAATAATATGCGCTTCCTGTTCATGGTGCTTGGCATTCAGCACTTTGTGCTCTATGCCTGCTTTTTGCAGTTTTGCGGAGATGATTTCCGAGGTTTCAATGGAAGCCGTGCCCACCAGAACCGGCTGCCCTCTTGCTATGCAATCGCGAATATCTTCAGTGACCGCATCAAATTTTTCTTCGGCAGTGAGATACACCAGATCACCCATATCATCACGCGTCATTTCCCGATTGGTGGGAATCACGATCACTTCCAGTCCGTAAATCTGCTGGAACTCAAATGCTTCGGTATCGGCCGTACCGGTCATACCGGACAACTTTTCATACAAGCGGAAATAGTTCTGAAAAGTGATAGAAGCCAGCGTCTGGTTTTCGTTCTGAATAGGCACGCCTTCACGCGCCTCTACCGCCTGATGCAATCCTTCCGACCAGCGTCGGCCGGGCATGGTACGGCCGGTAAACTCATCCACAATGACAATTTCATTATCTTTGACAATGTAATCCACATCACGCTGAAACAGCGTATGCGCCCGCAAAGCCGAGTTCACATGATGCATCAGTGCAATATTAGCGCTGTCGTAAAGACTGCTGCCTTCCTGCAGAATGCCTTCACGAGTTAACAAAAATTCAATTTTTTCGTGTCCGGCTTCCGATAGAAAAACCTGCTTGGCCTTTTCGTCAATACGATAATCACCCGGAAACTGATCCGCTTCCTTCTCTTCCTCTTCCGGTACGTCCTGCTTCTCCAGTTCCGGAATGATACGATTAATTTGCTGATAGAGTTCAGTACTGTCATCGGTGGGACCGGAAATAATCAGCGGTGTTCTGGCCTCATCAATAAGAATGGAATCCACCTCATCGACGATGGCAAAGAAGGGTTTACGCTGAAAACGCTGCTCTGCGGTAAACGCCATATTGTCACGCAGATAATCAAAGCCGAATTCATTATTGGTGCCGTAAGTGATATCGGCCGCGTATGCCTGCTGACGCTGTTGAGGTTCCAGTCCGCCGATAATTACACCGGTACTCATACCCAGAAAACCGTATAACTGCCCCATCCAGGCTGCGTCACGCTGTGCCAGATAATCATTCACAGTGACCACATGTACGCCCTTTCCAGGCAGCGCGTTCAGATAGGCTGCCAGAGTAGCTACCAGGGTTTTACCCTCACCGGTGCGCATTTCTGCAATACGGCCTTCATGCAGCACCATGCCACCGACCATCTGCACATCAAAATGACGCATTTTAAGAACCCGGCGACCGGCCTCTCTTACCGTAGCAAAGGCCTCGGGTAACAAAGCATCCAGTGACTCGCCCTGTTGCAGTCGCTCTCTAAAATCAGAGGTTCTGGCTCGCAGTTCTTCATCTGAAAGTGCTTCCATCTCTGCTTCAAGTGCGTTGATTTGCTCAACCTTCTTGAATAATTTCTTCACCACACGATCATTGCGGCTACCGACAATCTTACGGACAATTTTTCCAATCATGGTGCTAATAACATTCAGTTAGGTTAAAAAGAATTTATGCTGACGTATAGCCGTCACAGGCAGGATAAGTACAACATGCGGGGTTCTGTGCTCGTAGCGGAATTCAGTCTTTGGAGGCCACGAAGCGGCTGGGATTGACGATTTTTCCATCATGCAATACTTCGAGGTGCACATGTGGCCCGGTTGAACGTCCAGTGGACCCCATAGATGCAACCACCTGGCCTTTTTTCACCACATCACCCTCGCTGACAAGAACCAGCGCATTATGACCATAACGGGTGCTGTAACCACCACCGTGATGAATTTCCAGCAACAAGCCGTAGCCCGGTTTTTTCACTACCCGGGTAACCACGCCTGCAGCCAGAGCAATAATATCCGTACCTTTTGTACTGGCAAAATCAATGCCCTTATGCATGGTTTTCTTGCCGGTAAAAGGATCGGTACGCTTGCCGTATCCGGAAGATAACCAGCCTGATTTGATCGGTCGACCCGCTGGAATCATTTCTGTTTTCAGTTCATCATATAAAAGTACATTTTCCAACATGGTCAGCTTTTGTGCCCGGTCACTGATTTTTTTACTCAATAATTGCAAATCAGCTACCAGTGAATCACTACTGGGAGACTCGCCAGATGTTGTCAGATCCGGCCCACCGATAGCCGCAGGCGCAGAAAAATTAAATTCATCCGCACTCAGCTTGCCCTGTACCACCAGACGCTCGCCAAGAGCATCCAGGCGTTGTAATTCTGCCTGCATGCGCCCCATACGTGCAGCCAGTGCGTTCAGATTATTCTGCTGCTGCAGGGCAACCTTTTGCAACTCCTGCCGCTCACGCAGCAGTAAATCTTTGAGAGAATCATGTACATCAATATCTGAACCCATAGCGATCCGGGTGCTACTGAACTGGCTGCCTGCCCAGAAGCCGGCGACAGCCAACAAAACAGCAATAACGCCAAATCCCGCAAGCAGTTTGGGCAAACACAACTCCATACTGCCTGCTTGCTGGCAAAAGCGGTTTAACATTATGATGTTCATGTACACAGAACCTCGATAAAAATTTAATAAACTCTCTGCCTGCCACTATTCCGGGCAGCCAGTTGACAGAATAGCTACTCACTGAGCAGTAACAAAACTATGAGCAATAAGCCAAAATCATTTAAGGCGGTCACGCATCAAAACGGCCACCTGGCACGTCTGATGCAACAGGCGACACAACAAAAAGCACTGACCGAAAAGCTGCGACAGTTATTACCGCAGCCTTTCAAGCAACTGCTGTCACATGCATTACTGCGTGACTCCACACTGGTGCTGATGTGCCCCTCACAGACGGTTAGCAGTCAGCTGCGATTACGCAGCCATGATCTACTCAGACAACTGCAGGCATCTTCGCTGCCGCAAATTACCGATATAGTCTGCCGCACGATTCCAGCGACAGGCACTCATAGAAAAATGCAGCAACACAGCCAGCGTTTTATATCTCAATCCGCGCATTCTAACCTGCAGCGGCTTGCCATGCTGCTACAGGATGAAAACGAAAAAGACTAAAACCCGCTCATTGTAGCACTTGCAGGTTCATTTTTGAATGGCTCACTGATCCGAGCCTAGGGCAATCGGGCTTAAAACAGCTTGATTCTAGAAATTACATAAGGTATTAGGTGTATCCTTTTGAATAAAGGGTAGACGATGAACAC
>JAHXHF010000105.1 GCA_025656895.1 gamma proteobacterium symbiont of Bathyaustriella thionipta | reverse complement strand
TGGCCAAAAATGCAGGCAATTGACTGAATTCGACGGCGGGCGGGGTCATAGCCCCTCGAAAATAGCGAGTTTTCTGCCGGACACTAACTACGCGGTGTAGAATTTTTTCAACCAGAGGCTCATCTTTCAATAAAGCCGAGCCTGCCGCTACCTTGCAAACTTTTTTGGCCGGACAGCCCATATTAATATCAATAATTTGCGCGCCCTGTTGCACATTAATCTGCGCCGCCAGTGCCATTTTACGCGCATCAGCTCCCACAATTTGTACCGCAATCGGTCCCTGTTCACCGCGATGATCCAGACGTCTGATCGTTTTACGGCTGCCGTGCAGACTGCTGTCCGAGGTAATCATCTCGCTGACGGCCAGGGCTGCACCCTGCTGGCGACACAATTGCCGGAAAGGGCGGTCGGTCACGCCGGCCATCGGTGCCAGAATAAGCCGGTTTTCCAGTTTGTAAGGGCCAATCTGCATGTGGCGGTCAGGGGCTGCTGATTTGACCAGTCAATATAACCCAGGTGGCGCTGCAAAAACAGGTTTTCGCCACAAAAAATATTTTCAGCGGTTTTCAAAAACAAGCCGGTTTGCTTGCCGGCTAATAAAAATCAAAGCGGAAGCCGTCCAGCTGTAAATTTTTAGCAGCAATGCGCAAGTCCACCGAAACGGTTTGTCCGGCCGGCAGCATGGGAGTGCTGTTATCACTTTTTTCCAGATAGTCAGCGGGCTGGAACAAGCGCTGTCCGGCGGCCTGATCGGTATGGGTGTATAACAATAGTCCGATAGCGGGGTAGGGCTGGGCAAAATCGGCATTGTTTCTGAAAGTAACGCTGAACAGCAATTGATCAGGCTGTTCTTCTGAAGCGACAACCTGGCGGCGTAGAATTTGAAACTGATCCAGCGCGCGCTTTTGCCTGATTTTACAGCCGATGAGCTGGCAAAGTTGAGCCGCCTGTTGGGCTGTTGATGGATTTTGTCCCAGTTGATCCTTGTATTGCAGAAAAAGCTGAAACAATAAGACAAGCAGCAGTAGAAAAGCCAGCAGCCCCCACAGCAGGCCGTGACGCTTATCTCCGGCCAGCCGGGTAGCCGGCGGCAGGGAGCCATCGGCATCCTGCAGCGGGGTGCCTATGTCCAGGGGCGGGGCGTTGGCCGATAATTCAAAAGAAAACTGGCTACTGGCATCTTCGAATGGCTCATCCTGCGAGCTTGCTTCTTCCGGCGTGACCGGGGTTGCCGGAACCATGTAAACATCAGAAGATTCTTCCTGGTAGGCTGGTGTTTCTTCTGCTGTGCTTTCTTCAATATCATCAAAAATGGCGTTTTGCTGGTAGGCCTGCAAAATGGCCTGTTCATCATCCTGCTGATAGGCTTTCAGGATGGCTTGTTCATCATGATCAGCCTTGCTTTCATCCGGCTCATCATGATGGGCGGTCGCTTCATCTGGATCCATCGATGCCCGCGCCTGCTGCTGGCGTAACTGTTGTTTGACTTCTTTAAGCAACTTGCCGCTGGGGTCATAATCTTCCACAAAGAAGGAATCACTATCGGTTTTGTCGTAGATAAATTCATTCAGACTTTCCGGATGCACATCCTGTTTGGCGGGCGATTTTTTTGCCGATGAATCTGAGCCCGAGACAGCGTGAACACCGGTAATGGTGCCGGGTGGCAGATCATGCAAATCAGAAAGTGCATTGAAGATTTGTTTGCAATGGCTGCAGCGTGCCTTGCCGTTTGCCATGCGCAGTTGGTCAGGTCTGATGCGGAACGTGGTACGACAAAAAGGGCAGCGCGTATACACCTTGCTGATCTAACGCTTGCGACCGTGAATCAGACACCAGTCATCCTGCTGTCGAACCTCGGCCAGATCGAACCAGCGACGATAGGCTTGCATGACGTCATCGGCTTGCTGTGTCAGTATGCCGGAAAGTGCAATACGTCCCCCGGTTTTGCAATAGCCGGCCAGTGTTTCTGCCAGATCAATCAAAGGGGCTGCCAGAATATTGGCCACTACCCGATCAAAGCTTTGTGCCGGACAATCCTGCGGGCTGTAGCTGTGCAGACGATCAGAAACTCCGTTGCCGAGCGCATTGGCCTGCGTCGCAATCAGGGCTTGCGGGTCATAATCGACCGCAACCGCCTGCTGTGCGCCCAATGCCAGTGCGGCAATGGCGAGAATGCCGGAACCACAGCCGTAATCCAGAACGGTTTCATGGGCATTGATGTGTTCATCCAGCCATTGCAGGCACAAATCGGTGGTGGGGTGGCTGCCGGTGCCGAAGGCCAGACCGGGGTCCAGCATAACCGTGATGGCAGGCTCCTGATCAATTTGATCCTGCTGGCCGTGCGGGCAAATCCACAAACGCCGGCCAAAGCGCATGGGGTGAAAGCGATCCAGCCAGGCACGTTCCCATTGCTGGTCTTCCAGCACTTCCAGCGTCAGTTGGCGCGTGACTTCGCTATTCAGGTGCTGATTGATGGCACTGCGCAGGGCGTCTGCATCGGTATCACCGCTGAACAGACCACTGACGCGTGTGTTTGACCACAGCCGGATTTCACCGGGTGCGGGTTCCAGCTGTGGTTCATCCTTGAAGTCGGTCATGCTGACCGACAAGGCGCCGAGGTTTTCAAAGACCAGCTCAAGCAGAGGCGCCTGCTTTGCATCGGTGAGTAGATGGGCTTGCAGCCAGGACATGGCTGTTACAGGCCGAGCTTCTTTTCCAGATAATGAATGTTAACGCCACCCGCAGCAAAGCCTGCATCACTGATAATATCCAGTTGCAGAGGAATGTTGGTTTTGATGCCGTCAATGACCATTTCACCCAATGCCGCTCGCATACGCGCCAGTGCCGATTCGCGGGTTTCTCCGTGGGCTATCAGTTTGCCAATCATGGAATCGTAATAAGGCGGAACGTAATAGCCGTTGTATATATGGGTTTCTACCCGAATACCGGGCCCACCGGCGGGGTGATACTGGGTAATGGCGCCGGGGGAGGGCATAAAGTTTTTCGGGTCTTCTGCATTCAGGCGACATTCAATCGCATGGCCATTGATGCGGATGTCATTCTGTGTGTAACTCAGTTTTTCGCCAGCGGCAATGCGCAACTGTTCCTTGACAATATCCACGCCGGTAATCATTTCAGTCACCGGGTGTTCGACCTGAACACGGGTGTTCATTTCAATGAAATAGAACTCGTCATTTTCAAACAGGAATTCAAAAGTACCTGCGCCCCGATAGCCGATTTTTCGACAGGCTTCGGCGCAGCGTTCACCAATACGCTGGCGTTGTTCGGCTGTGATACCGGGAGCCGGGGCTTCTTCCACCACTTTTTGGTGGCGGCGTTGCATGGAACAATCACGTTCAGCCAGATGAATGGCCTGGCCATGTTCATCGGCCAGCACCTGAAATTCCACATGACGCGGATTTTCCAGGAATTTTTCCATATACAGGGTGTCATTACCAAAGGCCGCAGCGGCTTCGGCTTTGGTTAAGGAAATGGCATTCAGCAGTGTGGCTTCGGAATGCACCACGCGCATACCGCGGCCACCACCACCACCGGCTGCCTTGACGATAATGGGGTAACCAATCTCCCGAGCCAGGCGAATGGTTTTTTTGTCATCGTCATCAATCGGCCCGTCTGAGCCGGGTACGCAGGGCACACCGGAGGCTTTCATGGCTTCAATGGCGGTGATTTTATCACCCATCATACGGATGGTTTCCGGCCTGGGGCCAATGAAAATAAAGCCGCTTTCTTCTACCCGTTCGGCAAAATCGGCATTTTCAGACAGAAAACCGTAGCCAGGATGAATGGCAACCGCATCGGTTACTTCGGCAGCGCTGATCAGAGACGGGATATTCAGATAGCTGTCTAGAGAAGCCGCCGGGCCGATACAAACCGATTCATCGGCCAGTCGTACGTGCTTCAGGTCACGATCGGCTTCCGAATGAACCGCGACCACTTTAACCCCGAGTTCCCGGCAGGCACGTAGAATGCGTAATGCGATCTCGCCCCGGTTGGCAATTACAATCTTTTCAAACATTTGCTGTCAGCCTGTTGCAAGCGGTTATTCGATAATGAATAAAGGTTGGTTGAATTCTACCGGTTCGGCATTATCCACCAGAATTTTGCGTACTATACCGGTCTTGTCAGATTCGATTTGATTAAGAATCTTCATGGCTTCGATAATGCACAAGGTGTCGCCTTCAGCAACGCTCTGGCCTTCTTCAACAAAAGACTTGGCGCCCGGTGAAGCCGCACGGTAAAAAGTACCGACCATCGGCGAGCAAACTTTATGACCGCTGATTTCTTCAACAGCCGGCTCTTCTTTGGCTGTGTCTGCCGGCGGGGCGGCAGCGGGTGCGGCAACAACGGCCGGTGCTGCGGCGATCGGTGCCGGCATCTGGCTGCCATTACGGCTTATGCGTACCGATTCTTCACCTTCGTGAATTTCTATTTCGGCAACATCAGAGGTGTTTAGTAATTCAATCAGTTTTTTTATTTTACGTATATCCATGGCTCGGGCTCGTATCAGTGAGTGGATGATGGGTTGTTCAATGCCGCAATGGCGGCACTGAGTGCAAGTTCATAGCCCTGGGCGCCAAGCCCGGCTATGACACCTTGCGCGATGTCTGAAAAATAGGAATGCGAACGAAAAGTTTCACGCGCATGAATGTTGCTCAGATGAATTTCTATAAAGGGTAATGCCACCGCTAAAAAGGCATCCCGGATAGCCACGCTGGTGTGTGTGAACGCGGCCGGATTAATCAAGGCAAATTTTACTTCGCGGGCGGGCGCATCCTGAATAGCCTGAATCAATTCATGCTCGGCATTGCTTTGCAGGCAGCTCAGAGAGAATCCGGCCTGTTGGGCTTGAGCCTGAAGTTTTTCACAAATTTCTGCCAGACGGGTATGGCCGTACTTTTCCGGCTCGCGTGTGCCGAGCAGGTTCAGATTAGGGCCATTCAGTAGCAGAATATCAGGCATACGGGGCAGTTTTCGCTATTAAAATGCACAAAAACAAGCTTATCTTGTTTGATCTTGCAAAGCTTGTCTTGTTGTTCAATGGTGTGTTCTGATTGTCGGACATAAATACCGGCATGTCCAGCTTAAGTCGTTAAAATTGTGAGCATTTCGTCAGATTTACTTCATTTTCCCTTCAAGATACGGTGAGATAAGCTTTTCAAGCTGCTGTTTATTTATTTCTCCGGCATGTTGGTACAGGCGTTTTCCCTGAGCCGAATAAATGGCCGTAAAAGGTAATACGCCTGCTTTGTTGCCCATGGCGCTGTTCAGGTCAAATCCTTCATCCCGCGCGAGTAGAACAGGGTAGTTTACGCCTATGTCGGTAGCAAATTGCCGTGCCGCATTGGTTTCATCTATGGCAATGCCGATAATTTGCACCGGCCAGTTTTTATGCTGCTTGCTGAAATCTACAAAATCAGGCATTTCCTTGCGACAGGGCGCACACCAGCTGGCCCAGAAATTAACCACCAGTATCTTTCCCGGCCAGGAATCCCGGGTTTTTATGCGGCCTTGAAGATCGCTCAGGCGGAAAGCCGGCAGGGTATTGGAATCAGGCATCTGAGGCTTGTTAATGCTGCTGTGCAGATTGTTTTCTTCAGCCGGTAGCAGCCAGCGCGCAGAGATGCCGGCCGTAACCCCCACAAGCGCACAAATAGCTACCCATGCGGATAATGGCAGCTTCATGGCTTATGACCTGTATTCATGCCGGCGGGCTCGCTACATTTATGTAAAATGCTGCGGACATTTTACTGGACTCGATTGATGATGGCGATAAAGTCCAGTGGCTCTTTGTAGCCGACAACCCGCAAGGGTCGCAGTTCTTCTCCCTTTTGATTCCAGAACATAATGGCCGGTGGGCCGGGCATACCGAAATGTCCCTGCAACAAGGCCTTGTCCGCCTCATCATTAGCGGTTACATTGGCTTGCAGCAGTCGGTAGCCTTGCAGTGCCTGCTTAACACCGGCATCTGAAAAGGTAAAGGCCTCCATTTCCTTGCAGGAAGCGCACCAGTCGGCATAGAAATCAAGCATTACAGGCTGCCCCTGTTGTTTGGCTTGGGCCAGTTGCCGGTTTAAATCGGCCACAGTTTTGACGCGGGTAAATTGTAGATGCGCGCTGGATTCACTGTTGTGGTTGCTGCCACCAGCACTCATACCCTGCAGGGGTTTTAGCAGACTGCCGTTACCGGAGGCTGCGCCTATCATCAGCATGGCGCCATAAATGACCATGACCAGGCCTATGCCTTTCCACAGCTTGCGCCAGCCTGAACCGTTTTCTGCAACAGGTTGTAACGCTCCCATGTAGATACCACAGATAATAAGCCAGCTTGCACTCAATATCAGTGACATGGCAGTCGGCAGAATGCGTTCCAGCAACCAGATGGCAACCCCCAGCATGAGTGCGCCAAAGACCGCTTTAACCGTATCCATCCAGACACCGGCACGCGGTAACAGTTTACCGGCAGAAGCCCCCAGCAGCAGCAGCGGTACTCCCATGCCGATGCTCATGGCAAATAAAGCGGTACCGCCGAGTAGCGCATCTCCTTCGCGGCCGATAAAAATAAGAACAGCGGCTAATGGAGGTGCGACGCAAGGACCGACGATGAGCGCGGATAAAAAGCCCATAATGGCAACGCCCGCGTATGTGCCACCGGACTGGCGATTGCTGGCCTCGGTCAGGCGCGTCTGGATGGCAGCCGGTAACTGAATATCGTAGAAACCGAACATGGACAGGGCCAGCAGTACAAAGATTCCGGCAAAGCTGCTCAATATCCAGGGGTTCTGGAAAATGATTTGCAGATTGGCCCCGGTCAGGCCGGCAATGATACCGGCCAGTGTGTACAGGGCGGCCATGGATAAGACGTAAACCAGTGCCAGCATGAAGCCCTTGCGGGTGGAAATATCGTCTCCCTGGCCGGCAATAATTCCAGACAGAATGGGAATCATGGGAAAAATACAAGGCGTTAGTGAAAGCCCCAGACCCAGTACAAAAAAGGCAGCCAGTATGGCAAACAAGTTGGAGTTTCTGAGGAATTCAGTCAGTGCATCGGTTTCAGACAAGGCTTCCTCTGCGCGTGTTTGAGGCTTGCCGGCTGCACTGTTGCTGTCAACCGGTGGGGCTGTCATGGCAGCTGGCGAAGCCGTTGAGGATGTGGCCGGCAACGGTAAAGTAAAATCCTTTTTTTGTGGTGGATAACAAATACCACGATCGGCACAACCCTGATAAGAGGCTGTCAGGGTAATCTCGTCAGCTTCATCCGAGTTTCTTACTAAAGGCACTTCAATATCGATGACACCGTGATAAATAGCGACATCACCCATGTCCCCGTTGGGAGTAATGGTGTTCTTTTTAATATCCGGTGCGGGCATTTGAATATCACCCAGTTTGATCTGATCGCCGGCCTTTTTCAGAGAGATTTTTATTTTGTCATGGTATAGATAGGTGCCATCCGCAATGATCCATTGCAAATTTATTTTTTGCCCGTCAATCACCCTGGCTTCAAGCTGGTAAGCCTGTTCGGGGGAAAGAATGCCGTCATCACTCAGCCCCATGCCGCTTGCCAGAGAGGCCAGATCAGCCAGTGCATTTTTCCGGGGCGCGGTTGCAGCGGGGCTGCTGATCGGCTTGAGTGTTTCTGTTTCACTGGCGCTGGCCGCCTGCGCGGGCAAATCAATCAACAGGCTTTGACGGTGTGGCGGGTAACAGATACCGGCATCAGCACAGCCCTGGGAAATGGTCTTTAGTTCCAGTAATTGCGCGCCGCTAGCGGCCGTGCGCAGCAGTGGGATGCGGATGCTGGCCGTGTTGCGATAAATCTCAACATCGCCAAACAGAGGGTCTTTTTTTATTTTGGCGGCAGACATTTTCGGCTCACCCAGTTCAATGCCGGGTGTGGCCGAGCTTATTTTAATTTTGCTTTGGTACAGATAATAGCCATCTGCAATTTTCCATTGCACAATAACCGCATCGGCGCCACTGGCCATGCCTGAAATGGCAAAGGCCTGATCCGGCTCAAGGAGTTCATCTTCTGTAATGGCCTGAGCCGGGAAGGTCACCAGCCAGATAAGAAGGAGAATAATCAGGTGCTTGAATTTGTGCATTGTTGTACCCATTGTAAGTAACCGGGCAGTCCGGTTTTTATGTCAACTGCAATTATTTCTGGCGTTTCGTACGGGTGCAAGGCCAAAATAGCCTGCTGTAACCGCGTGTAGGATGAAGCCGGCAGCTTAATCAGCATCAATACTTCCTGGCTGTGTTCTATCTTACCCTGCCATTGGTAGACCGAGGAAACAGACGGAATATTACTGACACAGGCCGCTATGCGCTGTTCGACCAGGTTTTCGGCGATTCGTTCAGCACTGGTAATATCCGGTGCACTGCAAAACGCCAGCAGTGTATTTGTACTCATGGGTGAAAAATACCTTATGTAGCGTTTAGGCGCAAAGCCGGCAGGCTATTAACTACTGAAGTTTCACTGAAATCCAAATCAACCTGACAGTCAGCCATCAAGCCACCATACGCAAATGCAGTGAAACAAAATCTTTTTCCCGTGC
>JAHXHF010000087.1 GCA_025656895.1 gamma proteobacterium symbiont of Bathyaustriella thionipta | reverse complement strand
TTTAGCCATTTTCTTTCTCCCATCAAGTTGATAGGAGTATTATCCTACAGGTGGTGGCTCAGTAGCTGAGCCTTAGGGGTAATCAGGTAATAATTTACTCGCCTCTGATTATGACACCCGCTGGGTTGTTTACCGCCGTAACGCAGCGGGTGATGCCTATATCAAAATGGCTTTGAACGACACTCTGAATAACCAGAATGAAGGCTACTGGATTCTCAGCCTGGATGATGTCATCTGGGATATTGGCCCCGGCCAGCCGGTTACAGAGTCGGCTGTGCAGGTCAGCGCGGACTGCACTTCCCCCCAGGGCTGCTATGAACTGCCATTGAGCGGCAATGCTTCAGCCTTAAAACGTATGCTGGGAAATCCTTTGCCCTCTCAGGTTGCCTGGGCAGAGGTGCGCTTGCAGGTGGCTGGCGATGCCAACAGTCCCTACACGCCGACCGAAGCGCAAGCAGCCGGTCTGATGTCCAACACTTACTGGACTTACAATGGCAATGGTTATGACAGCTTTGAAGATGCTGGCCCGAACCCCGGCATACTCAGCGCCGCAGCCGGTTTCTGGGTGGAAGTGCTGCCCGCCTCTTCTGGCAAAGATATGAAGTTATTGATGCCGGCCGGAGGTATTACGCAAGGAAATTAACAACATTGACCCTGGCGGCTATTGCCCCCGGGGATCACTGAAAGAATTTCAGATCTCAACCATCTCGAATTCTTCTTTTCCCGCGCCGCATTCCGGGCATTGCCAGTTCATGGGAATATCGTCCCAACGGGTACCGGCCGCCAGACCTTCTTCCGGGCAACCTTTTTCTTCATCATAAATATACCCGCAAATCACACACATATAACGTTTCATAATAATTCCTCGGCTGCAAACATGGTGCGCAACGTTATGCAAAAAACCGTTAGAATACAAGTCTCAAACGTACCTGCTGAGTAATACCCGTGAATGCTTCCCGCCCACACCCTGTTGTCTTGTGTTTTTCCGGCCATGATCCCTGTGGTGGCGCGGGACTGCAGGCCGATATTGAAACCATCAGTGCTCATCATGCCCATGCCCTGAGTATTCCCACTTGTCTTACCGTACAAAATACCCGCCAGGTGAAACGGGTTGAGCCACTGTCATCCAGCCTGATGGAAGATACTTTCCACTGTCTGCTGGAAGATTTTTCGATTGACGCCATAAAGATTGGCCTGCTGCCGGATCGTTCGACACTGGCAACCGTTGTAGCTCTGCTTGAAACCCTGCCGGATATACCGGTGGTCTGTGATCCGGTTCTGCGCTCGGGAAGCGGGCATGATCTGAACAGTGCGGAATTACCCACCCTGTTTTGTGAAAAATTATTACCCCTGTGCAGGGTGATTACACCCAATCAATACGAATTAAAAAAACTCAGCGGCCTAAGCGATATTGAACAGGCGGCTGACAAGCTGTTGCAAAGCGGCTGCCCCTCGGTATTGGTAACCGGGGCCGATGCGGCTGGTGATGAAGTGATTCATCATTTATTCCAGACCGGCAAACAGGCACAGCTATTCAGCTTTGAACGTCTGCCGCACCACTATCATGGTTCCGGTTGCACCCTGGCCAGTGCCATCGCCGCCCGACTGGCCGGCGGCGACAGCCTGAATACGGCACTGGACAAAGCACTGGCCTACACCTGGAACAGCCTGCAACAGGCCTTTTCCGCCGGTAGTGGACAACGGCTTCCTCATCGTATTCAAGGCAATTTCAGGCCATCATGAAAGGCTTGTACGGTATCACCGCAAACAACCACCATTCCTTGCCCGGTTTATTACAACAGGTAGAAGCGGCCATAAACGGTGGCATGCGTATTTTGCAATACCGCAATAAATCCTCTGACTCCGGCAGCCGATACCGGGAGGCGAAAGCCTTGCAGGATTTGTGTCAGCAACAGCAAATCCCTCTCATCATCAACGATGACATGCAACTGGCTGTGGAGGTGGATGCCGCCGGTGTGCATTTGGGCAAAGAAGATGGCTGTGTGGCCGATTGCCGCCAGCGGCTGGGGCACAACAAGATGATAGGTGTCTCCTGCTACAACAGTATTGAACAGGCCTTGCTGGCCGAACAGCAGGGTGCAGATTATGTCGCCTTCGGGCGTTTTTTTCCATCCAGCAGCAAGCCTCTGGCCAGCCCTGCTGATATCAACACACTGCAGCAGGCGAAAGAAAAATTAAGCATACCCATAGTTGCGATTGGAGGCATTAACGCCGACAATGGCGGCGCTTTGATTGCAGCAGGTGCCGATATGCTCGCGGTCATTGCCGGTCTTTTTGCGGCAGCCGATATTCAGGCTGCTGCGCGTCAGTTGACATCATTATTCGAGGAATCATCATGAGTAGCGACCATTCTCTGTTTGAACAGGCTCAAAAAGTCATCCCCGGTGGCGTTAATTCGCCGGTACGTGCTTTCAAAAGTGTCGGCGGTGACCCGGTATTTTTTTCACACGCGCAAGGTGCCTATGTTTATGATGCCGATGATCGCCAACGCATTGATTATGTAGGCTCCTGGGGGCCAATGATTCTTGGACACGCCCATCCGGACGTTATTGAGGCGGTCATCCGTGCCGCTCGTAACGGACTCAGCTTTGGCGCACCCACCGCCATTGAAACCAGCATGGCGGAAAAAATCTGCGCCATCATGCCCGGCATGGATCAGGTACGCATGGTCAGTTCAGGCACGGAAGCCACCATGAGCGCCATCCGCCTGGCCCGTGGCTATAGCGGACGTGACAAAATCGTGAAATTCGAGGGCTGCTATCATGGTCATTCCGACTCCCTGCTGGTCAAGGCCGGTTCCGGCGCCCTCACCCTGGGTGAACCCAGTTCCCCCGGTGTGCCGCTGGCACTGGCGAATGAAACCATCACCCTCAGCTATAACGATGCCGAACAGGTAAAACAATGTTTTGCCGAACTGGGTGAACAGATTGCCTGTATTATCGTTGAACCGGTGGCCGGTAATATGAATTGCATTCCTCCCCAGCCGGGTTTTTTACAAACCCTGCGCGAACAATGTGACCAATATGGCGCGGTGCTGATTTTTGATGAAGTGATGACCGGCTTCCGCGTAGCACTGGCCGGTGCGCAATCTGTTTATAATGTACAACCCGACCTGACCACGCTGGGTAAAATTATCGGTGGTGGCATGCCGGTGGGCGCTTTCGGTGGCAAAGCTGAAATCATGCGCAAAATTGCGCCTCTGGGGCCGGTCTATCAGGCCGGAACCCTGTCTGGAAATCCGGTCGCCATGGCAGCCGGATTAAAAACTCTGGAACTGATTTCTGAAGATGGTTTTTATCAGCAATTGAGCGACAAAACTACCCGACTGCTGAGTGGCATTCTCAGTCAGGCCGACAAGGCCGGAGTGCCTCTGTGCAGCAATCAGGTAGGCGGCATGTTCGGTCTGTTTTTTACCGGCCAGCCTGAAGTCAGCAATTTTGCCGGAACAACCTCCTGTGATCAGGATGCCTTTGGACGCTTTTTCCATCTGATGCTGGATGCCGGTATTTATCTGGCGCCCTCCGCTTTTGAAGCCGGTTTTGTATCGGCCGCTCACAGTGAACAGGATATTGACAGCACCATAGAGGCAGCCGCTCAGGCTTTCTCTCAGCTTTAGCCACAGCCGTGGAATTTTATTTCCACGCCCTGCTGGAGTGGGTTGCCGCGCACCCGCTGCTGGCCGGAATTGCGGTGTTTCTGGTCGCCATGTCGGAATCACTCGCCATTGTCGGGCTGATTGTGCCGGGTGTGGTTTTCATGTTCGGTTTTGGTGCCCTGATTGCCTCGGGTAGCCTGTCATTCTGGCCAACCATGGCCTGGGCGGTTGCCGGGGCTGTCGTTGGTGACGGCCTGAGCTTCATGCTCGGGCGTATCTTCAAAGATCGTATATCCACTTTTTACCCGTTCAACCGTCATCCTGCCATGCTGCAACGCGGCAGCCGGTTTTTTCATCGCTACGGCGGTAAAAGCGTTATCTTCGGCCGCTTTGTGGGCCCGGTTCGCGCGGTCATTCCACTGGTTGCCGGCATGCTGAAGATGCCCGCCAGGCGTTTTTTTGCTGCCAACGTATTTTCAGCGCTCATCTGGGCGCCGGCCTACCTGATTCCAGGCATGGTATTCGGTGCATCCCTGGAACTGGCGGCTGAAGTAGCTTTGCGGCTGGTGGTCATGCTGCTACTGATTAGCGTGCTGCTGTTTATACTGGTCTGGAGTGTGCGTACCTTCATGCGCCTGCTGCTGCCGGTTGCGCGCCTGTGGGTACGGCATCTGATGCATTGGGCCAGTGAACACCGGTTTACGCGTGATATTGCCGCCGCACTGGACGACCCGCATCATCCGGAAGCCCGATGGCTGGCCCTTTTTGCCGCCCTGCTGGTGCTGGCGGTGTTACTCACCGGTATTGTCAGCGGCATTCTGCTGGGAGATATGAGCGGTCACGGACTGGATCATGCAGCTTTTGAAGGCTTACAGGCGCTACGCACTCCATTTTTCACCCAAATGATGATCGCCGCCAGCCGGCTGGCAGATGCTCCCTTGCTGCTGGCTCTGTTTGCCGGTATTGCCGCATGGCTGATTGTTCTGCGCAACTGGCAGGCGTTGGGACACTGGCTGGCCGCTGGTTTATTTGCCCTGCTGGCCGGTTCCCTGCTCAAATGGGGGCTGCAATTACCCAGACCACCGATGAATCTGCCTGATCTGGACAGTCCCGGCTTTCCCAGCAACCATGCTTTGCGTGCCACGGTTCTGTATGGCTTTCTGGCGGTTATGGTAGGGAATACATTACGCGGAAAGCATCATTGGCTGGTCTATTTTCTGGCTGCTTTTCTTGTTTTTGCAGTGGGCTTTTCCCGTTTGTATCTGGGCGCGCACTGGTTTTCAGACGTCATCGGCGGCATCTTTATCGGCCTGATCTGGGTGACCACCCTGGCTCTGGCCTATAAAACCCATGTTGAAGAGGCTCCTGACTGGCGCGGTATGGCACTTGTCAGTATCAGCACACTGCTGCTTGTGGTTTCAATATTCAGTTATCTGAACCAGGCCCGCGATACGCAACGCTATACTCCGTTCAAACTGATCAACCATATCAGTCAGAGTGACTGGCACACACTGGCCTGGAAATCACTTCCGGCTTATCGAATTGATTTATTCAGTGATAGAAGCCAGCGCTTTAATTTTCAATACGCGGGTGATTTAGCCCATTTGAAAAAAACATTGCTGCAACAGGGGTGGCAGCTACCCGATAAAAGTGGCTGGCAGCCCTGGATAAGACTGTTCGCACCCTCTGAAAGCATTGCAGAACTGCCGGTTCTGGCACATATTCATGACGGCGAATACCCGGATCTGACCTTGATAAAGCCGATTGACAGCAACAGCCGTTATATTCTGAATGTATGGTCCACTCATTACCGCGTTGGAAAAAAGCAAGCCATGCTGTGGATTGGCTATGCGGATCGGCAGGAAAAAACGGCTATTCCGTGGATTTTGAGCTACGCCAAAACCTCATTCAGCAGCCAGGAGGCCTTTGAGCAACTGGCCACTGACAGCAAGCCATTGCTGTTCAAACAGGTGGAAAGCCCGCAATCTGCTCCTGTTTTATTGATACAGGAAAATCCACAGCTGGAACCCTCGCAGGCCGGACATCAGAAGCCATCCGCGCAAACAGCCGAATAATTTTATCCCTGCGGATTTGTTTCTCCCCAACGGGGAATTAAATCGTGCGGCACCTGCAAATGATCCAGTACCCGTGCCACCATAAAATCGACCAGATCGGAAAGACGCTCGGGCTTTAAGTAAAAGCCGGGATTGGCCGGCATCATGATGGCTCCCATACGGCTTAATTTGAGCATATTCTCCAGATGAATGTCCGACAAAGGGGTTTCCCTCAACACCAATATAAGTTTTTTCCTTTCTTTCAACATCACATCAGCCGCGCGGTCGATCAGGTCCTGACACAGACCCGAGGCAATAGTAGCCAGAGTACCGGTGGTACAGGGACAAATCACCATAGCGGCAGGCGGATTGGTGCCGCTGGCAACCGGAGCCATCCACTCATCATGGGCAAATACCCGTAACTGCCCCGGTTTGGCCGAATAAAGCTGACTCAGACAGGCTTCAGCCTCAGCTGCTCGCGAGGGTAGTTTTACCTCTGTTTCCATCGCCATGACCATCTGCGCGGGTTGTGAATACATCAGATAAACCGCTCTGCCGGCCGCCAGCAGACATTCCAGCAGGCGCAGGCCGTAAAGGGCACCGGAAGCGCCGGTAAAAGCCAATGCTATCGGGGCTTCTTCATTTTGCATGGATATAGACAAACCCCGGATTCATGGCTGGCAGATCATCAGAAATCAGCAGAAAACAAGCGCTAAAGATGGCTATCAACTGTCTGAACGAGCCGGAATGGTCAGACGTTTGCCAATGCTCAAAACATCGGTTCTGAGTTTGTTGTATGAGCGAATAACATTCAGACTGATCTGATAACGACTGGCAATAGCGGACAAGGTATCACCCGCCTTCACAATATAGACAATATCCGACTGACTCTGTTGGCTGGCCATCAGGCTGCCCGGTGGCGGTGATTGCTGAAAATAATTTTTCACACCGCTCAAAATGGCTTTGGCCAGACGTTTTTGATGAGCAGCCGAATTAAGCCTGCGTTCTTCCTGTGGATTGGAAATAAATGCGGTTTCTACCAGCATGGAAGGCATATCCGGTGATTTAAGCACCATAAAGCCAGCCCGCTGCACTTTGCGACCATGCACTTTACCCAGGCGTTTTAACTGACTGAGTACCTGACCGGCCGCACCATTACTGGCCTGGATGGTGGCACTTTGCGAAAGATCCATCAATACCGAAGCCAGCACATCGTCTTTATCACCCAGCTTCACACCACCGATCAGATCAGCCGCATTTTCCTGTTTGGCCAGCCATTTGGCAGCTTCACTGGAGGCACCTCTGCGGCTCAGCACATACACCGACGCCCCGCTGGCTCGTGGATCCTTGAAAGCATCGGCATGAATAGAAACAAACAGGTCTGCTTTGTATTTACGTGCAATATCCATGCGCTGACGCAGCGGAATATAATAATCGCCCTTGCGCGTCAGTACCGCTGACATGCCTTTTTCGGCATCCACCAGTGCTTTCAGTTTTTTGGCAATCGCCAGGGTTACACGTTTTTCCTTGGAACCTTTGGCACCACTGGCGCCCGGATCTTCGCCACCATGCCCGGCATCAATAGCAATCACAACATCCCGATGGTAAGTTTTGGAAACAGTCTTGACCGACTTGCTTTTTTGTTTGCTGTCGGATGCTTTCTGATAAACATCCACCACCAGACGATGACCGTATTGCTTGTTGGGTTTGAGGACAAAACTGCGTGGTTGTACCGTTTTTTTCAAGTCCAGAACAATGCGGCTGTTGCGCTTGTCCTGTTTACCAAAACGAACCTGGCGTATGAACTGGTCTTGCGAAGTGGCTTGCTGCGGTTTGACAGTCAGTCGCGCATTACTGATATCAATGACCAGACGATCAGGAGATTTCAGGGTGAAAATTTTGTGTTCAACCGCCGCATCAACATCAAATACCAGGCGGGTATGATCGGGCGCAGACCATAAACGCATGGACTGAATGACAGCCTGCCCTGCATTCACAGTGCCTGTGAGCAGAAACAAAAGCAGAAAGGTAAATTTTAGTATGATGCCATTCACGGATTCGATTACTCCCCGATCAAACTCAAGAATAGCACTTGCTTAAAATTTATTCAATAATTTCTGATAGATAGAAGCTTTTTCTAATAATTATTATTTATACCTGAATCTGTACCTTCAGGGCGGATTCAGGTTGCAACTAACCGGCTAAACCCTGGATAACTTTAATGCCCGCTTGAGTTTCCGCCTGAATATGAATAAGCCGGCCACTGTCGCAAGGGCGAATATCCAGCAGCAGGTCAGCGGCTGGCAGATACCCCGTCCCTCGCTGCGGCCACTCGAACAGCAGCACAACCGGCCGGTCGAGCAAATCCCGGATACCGAGATATTCCAGTTCTTCTGCATCCGACAAACGATACAAATCAAAGTGATAACAGGCCGGTGTTAGTTCCGCGTAGGGTTCCATCAGTGTATAGGTGGGACTGCGCGCCGCAGCCTGGTGTCCCAAGGCCCGTAACAGGCCGCGCACCAGAGTCGTCTTGCCCGCGCCCAGATCACCTTGCAGAAAAATACACAAAGGTGCCTGCAGAGCGGCCGCCAACTGTCTGCCAACATCCATTTGAGCCGCCTCATCAGCCGCCCGCAATAGAATCTCAGACTGGCTCATGCAGCAATGGCCGTATGTGCGGAAATAAATCAGAGGCCAGCATGCCTGTCTGGCCGTTTTTTGCCACCTCATCAGCGGCTGCCGAGTGCAGACAAACGCCCATTTCTGCCGCATCTGCCAGATTATGTCCCTGCGCAATAAAGGCCGCGATGATGCCGGCCAGCACATCGCCCATACCGGCCGTAGCCATACCCGGGTTTCCCTGTGAACAGACCGCTGGTGGCTTACTGCCCGGCAAGGCCACCAGGGTTCCGGCACCCTTCAGCA
>JAHXHF010000178.1 GCA_025656895.1 gamma proteobacterium symbiont of Bathyaustriella thionipta | reverse complement strand
TACACAGCAATACCTTATAAAATAGTCGAATTTTTATATTTTAAGGGCTTGCCAGTGCGGTCACTGTGGTTAAGTCCGACAGACTCCTAGAGGCGAAAGGTATCCTGACACAGGGGGGGGCATCCCCTACTCCCAGCACCTCATCAATCAGCAACAGTTCCGGTTGCAATTGCATGGCAATGGCAAACCCAAGACGGGTGCGCATACCGGCTGAATAGGTTTTGATCGGATAATCAATATGCTCACCCAACTCGGACAGTTCAATCACATCATCAACAATCTTCAGTGCCTGTTTGCGTGGCATGCCTTGTAAAATAGCACTCAGCACCACATTGTCCCGACCACTCAGATGGTTGACAAAACCCACCTGCAGAGACAGCAGCGCGCTGTGCTGTATGCGACGTTCTACCAGCCCTGAATCCGGTTTATAAATACCGGCCAGCAATTTCAGCAAGGTGCTTTTACCCTGTCCGTTACGGCCGATGACACCGATAGCCTCACCGCGGCGAACTTGCAGGGAAATATTCTGCAGTGTCCATTCCTGTGGCTTGCGGTTAAGCATCAGTGAAACGCCCTTGCGATAGGCAAAGCTGATATTTTTAACAATAACGGCAGGAGAATGCGGCATGATCAGGCGATCCGCGGATAACTGTAGTCATAGCGTTTGAATAACAAAGCCGCGATGAAGATCAGAAAAAGCGCGACCAGGGCACTGAGAAACAGATGAGTCCAGTCCGGCCACTGCCCGTACAACAAAACCGCGCGCTGCGCGTCCAGCAAGACCGCCATAGGGTTAAGCATCATCCAGTCACTGAAGGGATGCGGCAAATCACGAATAACATAGAAAACACCGGAAAGAAACAGCATACCGTGCAACAGATTATCCACCACTATGGATAAATCAGGAATAAAAGGAATAATAGCTGCGACCAGCAACGAAACTCCACTGATGAACAAAAGCTCTATCAACAGAGTGGGAATGATCCCCAGCCAATAAATAGAGGGTGGTTTGCCATACAGCACCACAAACAACAGCAGCAGGCCATAGACGATTAAAAATTTGAGACTGTTTGCCAGAATCACCGCCAAAGGAAACATGATTTTTGGTAAATACACCTGCTGCATCAGATGCGTGTGCATCACGATCGAATTGGAGGCCCGCATGACGGTGGCATGAAACCAGGTCCAGCAGATCAGGCCGATAATAAGAAAGGCCACAAAATCTTCGGTACCGCGATTCAGTAATACCGCAAATACCAGGTAAAAGACCGCCATATACATCATGGGTTCAAACAGCCACCACAGTATGCCCAGATAAGTACGCGCAATTTCAGTACGCAAATCCGCGTAGGCCTTATAACCAATCAGTGCTATTAATTGTTTAAACGGCATCAGCGCACCAGGGTAACCGACAAACGCACCAGACCCGCCTGGCTGAGAGGATTCACCGAAATCTGCTCCACCTGAACTCCTTGCTGATAAAGTTTTTCCAGCCAGTTCATACTCTGATCAAAAGACACGCTATCGAACCACAGCCTGACCTGATCCTTACCATCCGGGGTGAGACGCTTCACCTGTTGACGAATACCTGCCTGACGGGTTGAGCGGTCAACCAGACCCAGCAGGGAGCCTTTCAGTGGCGACTTTTTATGCAGCGGATTTTTCCTGGCCATCTTCACCTGCTCGGCAATCGCTTCAAGCCTATAGAAAACCTTTTGACTGGCCAGCAGCGATTGTTGTGCCTGTTCGCGTTCAGCCGGCAGTTTTTCCAGCAACAGTACATACAACAACATACCCAGCAGAGCCAGGCTACCCAACAGCAACATGCGTTGCTCACGCGGCTCAAGACCCTGCCACCAGGCTTTCAAGAGGCTTCTCCAATCAACAGACGGCCACTCATGGCTTTACCTTTACGGCTGGCCGAGAGTAATTTTACCGGCTGTCCGGTTTGCTTGCTGATGGCTTTTTGCAAAGCCTCGATAGAAGCCAGATTGGCAGCCTCAACCTGAACTCTGAGTTGTGCGTTGCGAAACTGCAAACTGCTGATACGCATATCACGATGCTGGCGAAGGAAATCAGCCAAAGGATAAAAGACAGAGAAAAACAACGATGGCTTGTTTGATGATCCGCCCTGTAGCTGACGCAAGGCCTGAGTGGCCTGAAACTCGGCATCCTGCAGTCGCTTGATGTGCGGAAAAGTTGAAAAAAACAGACTTTCTATTTGCGCTTCTGTCTGTTGTTGACGGGCGTTAAGTGCGTGAATAGCCCACAATTCGCTAGCTGTATAAAGCAGTATCGCCAGCAACAATACGGCAACCGCGGGCCACCAGCGCGCGCCTGAATGAGCCGCCTTGCTCTGTGCGGATGGAGGAATCCTGAGTGAAAAATCCGGCCAGACGGCAGGCTGTTGCTGTAATAGTTCCTGTGCGTCCGCCCACTCCAGCCTGTTACCGGCTTTGTGTTCGCTTTGTTGTTCCTTCAATGCGGTAAAAGCAGCGGCTGAATCGGCATGGATGGCATAGCCCCGGTAAATACCACTGCGCTGCAGCAGTCGCTGACCGAGCAGCAGTTCGACAGACTGAGCGGCTTCGGGCACTGGCAACAGGCAGAAATCCGGAAAGCATTGATAGGTACTTATGCCAAGTTCGGCAAGCTGCTCGGCCCATTGCTGCATTAGTGATTGTGAGACCACCCAGCAGACAATTTTTTGGCCGGGACGCAACTTTTCATGCGAAATAATGACACTGTGCAGGTCATCCGCCAACTGTTCTTCGACAAGATAGGGCAAAGCTTTTAACAGTTCACGCCGGTTGCCCGAGGGCAGCTTGACTTCAAGCGTAAGCACAAATTCGGAAGGTACGAATACCATAATCCGGCTTTTTTTGCCGGCTATTGCCTGCTCTTTTTGCAGCACACCGCAATGAGATTTTTCCGAGCCATCATCAGCCGCGTGACAATATAGCGGCGGCTGTTGCGACTCTGGCGGCAATAAAATTTTCAAGGTTTAGAAACCCTCATAACTACCATAGATGCGCTGTATGACCCGCGCGCCTTTTTCTTCATCAATATGAATCACACTGCTGTATTGCATTTCCAGTCTGTCCAGCGTGACGCTGGCACGTAATAAAAAATATCGGCTGTTTACGCCCAGTCCGGCCGCCAGAACCGTGCGTCCGGCCAATGCCTGATTACTCAGAAAACGACTCATATCCGCGAATTTCTGTTCCTGTCTTTGTTCATCCAGCAGGTCTGCATCCGTAGCACTCATATCATCGGCCAAAACCGGCAACAAGTCGCGCGGTATGGTATTCACATTCATGGACGCATCACTCGGCAAGGCACTGATAAAAGGTGCCAGACGTTGATAACTCTGTACATCAAAGCCCTGCAGCAGCAATAATTCAGCCGGACTGGAAAAAGCCCTGTTTGCGGCTCGTCCAGCTGGCTTGTTGCGTTCATAATCGGCATCTTCAGCACCTCCCGGCAGGCGCACGCTAGAGTCCGCATCCATCCAGTCCAGTATGCTGTTAAGCAGATTTTCATCCAGTTCCAGACGCTGCAACAAGCGTCGCATTCGCGCAACTGCAGCTTCCTGCACTATAGTACCATTCAACAGGCTGTTGAGGTTAAGCCGGCCCTGTAAATCGGTCAGTCTGGCGTGCACTGTAGCCTGCTGGATCGTATCGGTTTGCAGCGGCTCTGCCCAACTGTCTGTCAGGCCGATAGCCGCCAGATCCTGCTCATTTGCCGGTAACGTGCTGATGGCCCAGGCATCCAGACTTTCAGCCAGTACCCGCATCTGATCGTATCTGAGCATGTTTTCGGTATAACGAATATCCATTTGCTGACGCGACATAGTGGCCACGGCAATGATCGTTACTACCGCAACAATGGCCAGCACGGTGATTAATGCCACGCCTTGTTGCTTCATGATTGCGGCAAGCGGAACAAACGCTGAATCTGTCCCAGATGATCCAGCTCCAGGGTAATTTCAATAGCACGCGGTAGCCGCTGTTCCTCACCATCGTTCAAGGGCCAGCCAAAAGTCCAGCGCTCATCCAGAACCCGCACTTCAAATGACTGCACCCCTTGCAGTAGAACTTTCGGCTGCCCGGCGGGTTGATCAGCCACATCCAGCTGATTACGATACTGTCTCATCAACTGACCATCCTGCAGCCACCAGTTGACGCGCTGTAATCCGTCAGAGGCCGAGCTTTGCTGGCTGATGGCATGCGCGCGCGTCAGACTCAGGCGGGTGCCATCAGAAACATCCAGCAATAAGGCGGCTTGCGTGTCTCCGAAACGGTCACGCACCGGACGGGGCAGTATTTGTGCAACATCGGAAGTCAGCCAGAACATGGCTTTTTGCAGACGCTGTAATTGTTGCCCGGCTTGTGCGTTCTGTTCCGAGGCGCGTATCATCTGTTGCAAACCCACATACCCCATGGCAGCCAGTATGGCAAAAATACTCATGGCAATGAGCAATTCCAGCAGGGTAAAGCCCTGTTCCCGTTGAGTACTCACAGACTTAGCCGGGCGCAGGCAGACCACTGCCTGGAGTAATATCGGGGCCAGCGGGAATCGGGCTATCGTCTCCTCCGGGAAAAGAGCTATCCGGCCCGCCTGCGGGTGAATTTTCCGGACCTTCAGTCGGGCCATCCTGAGGAATTTCTCCGCCAGTCAGGCTCACGGCAGGCGGAGTTTCACCGACAAAGGCCCATAGAGAGGACAAAGCCTGTTCAAAATCGGCTTGCGGAGCCACTTCTATCCAGACACGTCGCACCGCATCATCCGGCGTACTTTCAACCTTTTGATGCCAGAACCAGGTGCGCCCGGCCATGGAGGCTTCACCACTTGATGAGCCTGTGTCCGGTAATTCATCCTGCAGTTGTAAACGAACCAGCTCATTCATGGCGACCCAATGCGCAATACTGCGATCACGCAGATATTGTATGTTCATGCTGTGACGGGCGGTGAAACTCATCACACCCGCCATCACCAGTGCCAGTACAACCAGAGCCACCAGCACTTCCAGTAGCGTAAAACCTTTTGCGGTCTTCATGGTTCGGCCGCAAGCGCTGTGGAAATATCGCCATACAGATCACCCTGCAAGCGCCACTGATGTTCACCATTGTCTTTTTCCAGAAAGAGTGAAAACGGTGTGGCTTCAGAGCTGGGATAAAAAATAATCTGCGGGTCTTCGGGATAATCATCAAGCAGCAGAGCCGGCTTATCATCATCAAGCAATAAACGATAATGCTGGCCGGCTTGCAGTTGACGCTGCCTGAAAGGCCCGGAGGCAGGCAATGCCAGCCAGCTATCCTCTTGTAAATATGCGAACTTAAACCCTTGCTTGCGCACATAAACACCCGTGGCACGGCTGCGCATAATGGCTTCCTGCTGCCCCAGAGCCAATAATTCAGTCAGCAGGTCTGAGCGGGAGGGTAACTGGCTGCTGCCCCGGTCATGGCGTATGGTCAAACTGACAACCCCGGTCAAAATGCCGATAATAAAAATGACAATCAGTAATTCAATCAGGGTAAAGCCAGCATTTTTTTGCCACTTTATGTTCATGCCATGAGCAAAGATTCGGCCAGACGGGCTAATTCAAATCCCAGCTGCCGATGTCGGCATTCATGCCCTCACCGCCGCGCTGCCCATCGGCTCCATTTGAATACACATCATAATCACCCCGTCGACCCGGTTGCAGATAATGATAGGGTCGGCCCCAGGGATCTTGTGGCACCCTGCTGATGTAGCCACCCTTTTTCCAGTTTGCATTTTCAGACAAATCAGCCGGACGGGTCACCAGCGCTTCCATACCCTGATCGGTGCTGGGATAGCTGAAATTGTCCATGCGATAATTTTCCAGAGCGGTGAAAATACCGCGTATATCAATTTCTGCACGGGCCTTGCGCGCCTTATCCGGGTTATCCATGATCTTTGGAACCACGATAGCCGCCAGAATACCCAGAATGACCACCACCACCATTACCTCAATCAGGGTAAAACCGCGCGTTAAAGCCGAGGGCAAACGTTCGACAGAGATTTTTTCCATTACAGATTCCTGTGTACTTTGGTTTAGAATGTCATAGTCGAATTATACCCGGATTAAAACAGCCATGTCTGATGAGCGAATAAAGCGAGCACTGCCCCGACTGGCATTACTGGCAGCACTGGTTCTGCTGATGGGCAGTTTATACCCACTGTTGCGCAATAAACGCTTCATGGAGGCAACCGCAGAAAATATACAGAGTGTGGAAATGCCGGCGCAAGCCCGTACGCAAGACCGGCTGGAAAATAATCCGGCACGGATTGCACAATGGCATTTATTTGGAAAAGCAAGAACGGTTAGTCAGCGAAAAGCACAAAAAACACCCCGAAAAGCCCCTGAAACCCGACTTAAGCTGACTTTAAAAGGTATTGCGGAAAGCAATGAAACAGCTCAGGCACATGCCATTATCGCCGCACCCGGAAAGGGACAGCAAAGCTACAGGATTGGTGATGAGCTACCCGGCCATGCCAAACTGTATGCGATTGAGAGCCATCGCATTCTGCTGGACAGAAACGGTCGAATTGAAGCCCTGTCTTTACCACAGCCCAAGCCGGGATCCAGCATCAGCATGATTAAATAATCAGGCTGATGCCATTCGGTGGACTCTGTAAGCAGTCACCCTGTCATTTTACTACTCGCTGAATGGTTACATCCCTGTAGCTTGCGAAATTAAACGCAACCGGTAGGTTTGGGTAAACCGCCGTATTTGGTAATGGGTTTCATAGGACCGGTTTTCCACTGTTTGAACAACAGCTTCTGATCAATTCCCACAAATTTTGCAAATTTGCGAATCGGTGGTACTACACCTTCATCATCAAAATATTCACGTGCTTTCAGGATTTGATTCCAGCGATCATCATCCAGTTCAACCTCATCGGCCTCAGCCATGGCACGTGCCACCTCTTCTGACCAGTCATCCATACTTCTTAAATAGCCGTCACCATCACGTTCGGGTAGTTCAATCGTCATTTTTTGCCTCTGTTTAATACGCTTATAACTGGCCCTATCTTACCGTTACCTGCAAAAGAGTAAACCCTACAAGCAGAATGTATTTGTAGCGACGGGCTGATTACTCCAGATCAATCATGCGAATAGCCCTTTGAACAAAATGGGCGCGCTCTACAATCAGCCCGGGAGCCGGGTTATTTCTGTATTGCTGTAAAATGGATCTGTCTGCCTGCAACTGCTGGCTAAGCCAGCCCCGCATCATCAGGTAATAGCGGGAATCACGCCCCAAATCCAGAACAGCCTGCATGGATTGCGGCTCTGCAGGATGGTTCAGTGCCTGTTGAACCGCCACAATGCGCAAACCCAACTGCTTTGCTTCTTCATCTGTGATGGCGTTCGCCGTGCCGCCAGGCAGAATAAGCAGGCATGACAAGGTGCAGATGGTTAGTATTTTATTCATGCGTTAATCCTGCCGCAGACGATCACTGATGGCAATAGGCGTTGGCAAGCGCCATACCACCAGGTAGGAGGACAGAATAAAACTTAATAAAGTAGCGAATTGAACTAGCAAAGCCGCCTGCATACCGATCAAACCGGCCTGCAAGGCCACAAACACAATTAACAGGGAAAATTCACTCATTTGCCCCAGGCGGATACCAATATCGGTAGAGCGTTTGATTGATTCCCCGCCACCTTGCAGCAGTTTTTTGAAAACTACGGGCTTTACCATCAAACCCAGCAATGCCAGAACCAGGCCCGGCCAGAACACCGCAGATAAATGCCCCACATCAAAGCCCGCGCCCAGCGAAAAGAAAAACATCACCAGAAAAAAGTCTCGTAAGGCTTTCAGGCTATCCGCAATAAAAAGCGCAATAGGACTTGCAGCCAGGCTGATACCGGCAATAAAAGCACCAATTTCATAAGAAAGACCACACCAGTCAGCCACTACCGCAATACCCAGGCACCAGCCTATGGCTAACAGAAAAATATACTCACGAATACGGTCAAAATGGCGCATCACTTTCAGCAGAATAAAACGCTGGAATGCGTATACCAGTACAATCAATAGCGGCAGAGCCAGCAGGCGACCGCCAATCTCAAGCCAGGGAATTTCATTGCTTTGTGCCAGTAAAGGAATCATCAGCAAGACAAAAATGGCCAGAAAATCCTGTAGCAGCAATATGCTGATAATAATTTCACCACTGCGTTGATGATGCAAAATGGTGGTCGGCAACAGTTTCAGCCCGATAATGGTGCTGGAAAAAGTCATGGCAATACCGATCACCAGTACTTCTGTGAGCGAATATTGCCACAACATAGCAACCAGCATACCCACTACAGCAAAAAGCAAAGAACTGACCAGTGTGACTACACTGGTCTTTCCGATCATCCGTAGTAATTCCTGGGGTTGAAGATTTAAACCCATGAGAAATAAAAGAAAAATTATTCCTATGTGAGCCATTTCCGTAATCAGTTTCGGGTCATTCAGCAAGCCCAGCGCAGAGGGCCCAAACAATAAACCGACCAGCATATAAGCGACCAGCAAAGACTGACGCGCATATAATGCCAATGTAGCCGCCAGCGCTGCACCACTAAAACTCAACGACTATGCACTAAAGTGCATAGGTTGCTGGGATTGGACTGAAAGTCCCATGTCATTCAAGGATCATATTACTATTATCTT
>JAHXHF010000205.1 GCA_025656895.1 gamma proteobacterium symbiont of Bathyaustriella thionipta | reverse complement strand
AGATGATACAACTATATATTGTATAGATACTGATAAAAAACGTCCCAGCCAAAAACCGGCGGCTGCCAGCAAACCAATATGCAGGCCGGAAATGGCCACCAGATGCACAATACCGGCCTGGCGCAGGCGTTGCCATTGCGCATCACTAATCAGACTGCGGTCTCCCAGCACCAGTGCCAGCACAATACCGCCCGCCTCTTGCTGCTGTAGTATGCCTTGCAGTTTGTGACTTAAATCAAAACGCAGTTTGTCCAGTACCGCAGCGGCGGATGCCTGGAAAGCACTTTGCAGCCTGGCTGCACGCACATAACCGCTGGCACCGACAGACTGGCGAAACAGCCAGCCTTCATAATCAAAGCCGCCCGGGTTCTGGGTACCATGAGGTCGTTTCAAGCGTACTACAAACTGCCATTGCTGGCCCGGCTCAAGGTGCTGCTGTGTTTCATACCAGGATAATTTGATGTGCTGGGGTACAGGCACCTGTTGCTCATCCAGCCAGGCTTTTTGTGGGCGAAAATCAAATCGCAAGGTGCTGCCGCTGGAACGTGGCAGGCCTTGCACCACGCCGACAATACGCAAGTCCTGTTTTTCCAGATGCGGATCCAGTCGATCCGCCAGTTGCAGTTCAGCCCGCCAGCAGGCAAACAGAAATCCCAGTGCCAGCAAACCCGCTATGCACCATTTTCCGGGCAGAAAAACGAACAGGGAAATCCCTATAGCGATGCCGAGCAGTGGCCAGCCGGGTAACTGCGGCATAAACAACAGCACGATAATACCGGCGCTGAAAGCAAAAAGATTGATTGCGTACATCCTTGTCCGCCAGAGTTAGACCAGCCAATACAGGCAACCTGTCGATAACAATAACAAGAATATTAGCTCGCTTTCATTGAAATATAGATGGAAAAGTTTATCATTCCCGTTATGCGCCTGTTAAAGCAGTATATTCCCGGAAAAAGCCTGCTTGACAATCGCTGCCTGAAGATTTTTGGCCCGGTGCTGCACAGCCCCTATTTATGGCATTTGAACCGGCGCTCCGCATCCAGCGCTTTTGCCAACGGCCTGTTCTGGGCCTGTATTCCTATCCCTTCACAAATGGTTGCGGCTGCGGTCTGTTCTATATTCATGCGTGCCAATCTGCCGCTATCGGTTGCACTGGTATGGCTGACCAACCCTTTAACCATGATACCGGCCTTTTATTTTAATTATCTGGTGGGTAGCTGGTTGTTGGGCGTTGAACTTCCGGAGCGTGACTTTGAACCGACCGTACAATGGTTCAGCAACAGCATCAGCCATATCTGGCAGCCTTTGTTTGCCGGCAGTGTACTGGTGGGGCTGGTGGCCGGCAGTCTCGGTTATATCAGTATTCGTTTATTGTGGCGCTTGCATCTGGTGCGCCGCATAAAGGCGCGCAAACAGCATCGTTTGCGTCAGAAGGAATTAAACGAAGTTTTTGCTAAGCAACGAAATGGCCGTCTTCCAGATGGTATATCCGATCCATCCGCTGTGCCAGATCCAGGTCATGAGTAACCACCACCAGACTGGTAGCGGCAGCCTGGTTTAATTCCAGCATTAAATCATAGACCTGCTGCGCGGTGTGGGTATCCAGATTGCCGGTCGGTTCATCGGCCAGAATGCAATCCGGACGATTAATCAAGGCGCGTGCAATGGCCGCACGCTGACGTTCACCGCCGGACAGTTCTCCCGGTTTGTGCAGAATGCGATGTTCCAGCCCGACCCGTTGCAGCATGTCAGCCGCGCTGCGCATTGCCTTGTGCGGTGCCGCGCCGCCAATAATCAGCGGTACCGCTACATTTTCCTGAGCGGTAAACTCCGGCAGCAAATGATGAAACTGATAGATAAATCCCAAATGCCGGTTGCGCAATTCTCCGCGACGCTTTTCTGAAACGGTATTGAAAGCATCTCCCAGCAGAAATACCTCGCCTTTGCTCGGTTTATCCAGCCCTCCCAGGCAATGCAGCAAGGTGCTTTTTCCCGAACCGGATGAACCGGTAATGGCTATCCGTTCACCCGCGCCAATACTCAGGTCTATACCTTTCAATACCTCGGCAGAAACTTCACCATCCGCAAAACTGCGGTACAGGCCCTTGCATTGGATGACAGCGGTATCACTCATAACGCAAAGCCTCGGCCGGCAGCGTTTTAGCCGCACGCGTAGCCGGATACAGGGTTGCCAGCAGAGTAATCACAAAAGTACTCAAGGCAATGACACCGACATCTTGCCAATGTAAATCGGATGGCAGGCGGCTGATGTAATAGATACTGGAATCCAGAAAATCGACATTAAACATGCGCTCAATCCAGGCCACCAGATCATCAATAGTCAGGGATAACAAAACACCGCAAAACACACCGATAAGCGTGCCGAACAAGCCCAGCAATGCGCCCTGCCAGATAAAAATTCGCATAATCATGCCCGGAGATGCACCCAAAGTACGCAAAATGGCAATATCAGCCTGCTTGTCAGTAACCACCATCACCAGCGTGGAGACAATATTAAAGACCGCGACCAGCACAATCAAAAACAACAGTAGAAACATCATGCGTTTTTCAGATTGCAATGCGCTGAAAAAATTACGATGCTGGCGGGTCCAGTCACTGACCAGATAAATACTGGGTAATTGATTGGCCAGCTGACGCGACACTTTGGGAGCCAGATACAAATCATCCAGCTTCAGCCGAACTCCGGTAACCGCATTACCCAGGCGCATCAGGCGCGCCGCGTCCTTGATGTTGATCAGCCCGACTCCGCGATCATATTCCCCCATGCCCACTTCGAAAATACCGGATACGGTAAATCGTTTCAGCCTCGGCATGGTGCCAGTGGGAGTCATACTGAGTTGCGGAGTCACCAGGGTAATTTTGTCACCCACATGGGCATTGAGTAACTGCGCCAGTTCCCGCCCCAGAATGATATGGAATGAACCTGCGCTCAGATCCGTCAATGATCCTTCCAGCATATGTTCGCCCACATCGGATACCTGCGGTTCCAGACTGGTATCAATACCGCGAAAAATAATACCGCTGACCTGCTGTTTGCGCATCACCATAGCCTGCCCTTCTACATAAGGTGCAGTCCCTACCACGTGCGGATGTTGCTTTACCTTTTCCACCGCGTCACGCCAGTCTTGCAAGCCACCTCGAAAACCGGCAATGGTCGCGTGCGAGGCCATGCCCAGAATACGTTCACGGACTTCCTTGTGAAAACCGTTCATCACCGACAATACGGTAATCAGCAGCATAACCGACAGAGCCGTACCAATCACCGAAGACAGCGAGATAAAGGAAATAAAATGGTTGCGTCTTTTGGCGCGCGTGTAACGCAGACCGATAAAGACTGATAATGGCTTAAACATGGAGGCGCATTAAAACACAGCGACCTGCCGAAAACGACTATTCTCTGCTATATTGAATCGCCTGAGGCTCTGAAAAAGGAAATCCGATTGATGAAAATATCCCGCTTTATTCTGCCGCTTGCGCTGGTTTCGCTGTCCACCCCGCTGTCAGCCGAGCAATTGTTGATTGATGTTGTCAAACAGGAGCCACCCAATAACAGCAGTGGTCTGTTACGCCCCAAAGCCATGAGCACTATGCAACAGGTACGCGCGGACTGCGGCGAACCGCAAAAAATATTGTCAGCGCGTGGCAAGCCCCCCATTACCCGCTGGGTTTATCCGCAATACACGGTTTATTTTGAAAATAACAAGGTCATCAAGTCGGTAGTTCCCAGAAGGAGTAAAACCCCCGCCCAACCATGACAGCGCATTTGCCGGCGGAATGGTCGCCATACGCCAGTGTGCAACTCACCTGGCCGCATGCCGAAAGTGACTGGGGTGAACATCTGGCCGCTGCCCGGCAGTGTTTCCATGAAATTGCCGTAGCGCTGCTGCAACACACGCCGGTCAGTCTGCTGCTGGTTTGCAGCCAGCATGACAGCCCCGTATTGCGGCAAAAGTTTGCCGCTTTCAAACAACGTATACGCATTATGCCGGCCGCCACTAATGATTGCTGGGCTCGCGACCATGCCCCCGTCAGCGTTACTGTAAAGGGCGAAACACGGCTAGTGAATTTTCAATTCAACGGCTGGGGACAAAAATTTGACGCTGAACTGGACAACCGGCTAAGCGCATCCCTGTTTGAGCAAGGAGCCTATCCCCATACACAACTACAAAGCGTGACTCTATGCCTGGAAGGCGGAGCTATTGAATGCAATGGCCAGGGCACTCTGCTGATGCGCACCTCCAGTGTTGTTGATGAAGCCCGCAACCCCGGTCTGTCACAACAACAGATCCAACAGCAACTCTCCTCACTGCTTGGAATCCGGCATTTTTTATGGCTGCGACAGGGGCGCTTGAGTGGCGATGATACCGATGGACACATCGACACGCTGGCGCGTTTCTGCGACCCGGCCAGCCTTGTTTATTGCCATACCGATGATAGCAGTCACCCCGATTTTACAGCGCTGCAAGCCATGCGCCAGGAACTGTCTGACATGCGCCAGCCCGATGGTCAGCCTTTTCGCCTGATTTCCCTGCCGATGCCACAGCCGCTCTATTCCGCACAAGGCGAAATGCTGCCAGCCAGCTATGCCAATTTTCTGATCTGTAATCAGACAGTATTGCTGCCCATCTATAAAGATGCCAAAGACAGGCAAGCCAAAAAGGTACTGCAAAGTTGCTTCCCGAAGCATAAAATCATCACGATTAACTGTCTGCCCCTGATTGAACAGCATGGCAGCCTGCATTGTGTCAGCATGCAGCTTGTGAAAAGTGTTATTTCAGGTCATTGAGAAATAGTATGTTCCAAATCATAGAGAACCAGCAACTGGCTACCACCATCATGGCCATTATGCTTTTCCCGATCAGCCATATCCTTCAATCTGTTTTAGAAAAGAGCATTAAAAATCAAAATTTTATAGAAGTTGAGCTTACAGACCGGAGTAAAAAAGATACCTATCAATTAATCGCCTTCCAGCTACTCTTTGCCATGGTCATTTTTGCATTTTCCTGGTTTATGGGCGGTATTTTTTTCGATCTCTTCGCTGGTGGTTACCTGCTTTCCATGCTGATTGGCCTGATGCTTTTGTTACAAAATATTTTCTATTTCAAGGGTCTCCGCAATCCGCAGGCGGCCACGGGTAAAATACGCTTTTCTACTGAGTATGGTTATAAAAACTTATCGAACCGGCTGTTAGCGGCCGGCTTATTGTGCATAGCCTTGTTCATACTATTCGGCAACTACTATTATCTGGGAGCCTGCCTGTTTATTTTTGCTTCATCACAAGGTTATCTGCGCAAGTCAAAACAGGTTACAGATTCAGGTTCTTCTTAAGCGGCTGGATGACAGGCACTATGAATAAATCAACGCTGAAAGTTGCTGTGATTCAATATTCACCGGCTCTACAGGGGCTTGCCGGTGCCATCAGTCGCATCGAACAGGCCGCTGCCGAGAATGTGCAGCTGGTGGTGCTGCCTGAATTACATAACAGCGCCTATTTCTGCCAGAGTGAAGAAGTGCGCCATTTTGATCTGGCTGAGCCGCTGCACGGGCCGACCCTGAAAACCTTGTCTGCACTGGCGCGAAAACATCAACTGGTGATTGTTGGTTCTATTTTTGAGCGGCGCGCGGCGGGTATTTACCACAATACTGCTATTGTGCTGGACAATGACGGCAGCCTGGCCGGCTTTTATCGTAAAAGCCACATTCCGGATGACCCCGGTTTTTATGAGAAATTTTATTTCACTCCCGGTGATAACGGCATACAGCCCATCGACACCGCGATAGGGCGACTGGGCGTGTTGTTGTGCTGGGATCAGTGGTTTCCGGAAGCTGCCCGCCTGATGGCTCTGCAGGGGGCTGAAATACTGATATATCCCACCGCTATTGGTTGGGACAAAAGCGATTCAGCCGCTGAACAGGCGCGTCAACGGCAAGCCTGGATTCTGGTGCAACGTGGCCATGCGGTCGCCAACGGCCTGCCGCTGATTGCCTGCAACCGGTTCGGGCTGGAAAGCCATGATTCAGATAGCGCCACGACTATTCATTTCTGGGGGAACTCCTTTGTTTGTGGCCCGCAAGGTGAATGGCTGGCTCAGGCTGGCAGTGATCAGGACGAGCCACTGTATGCCCATATCGACAAGCAGCGCAGCGAAACCATACGACGTATCTGGCCGTTTTTCAGAGATCGCCGCACCGATCTGTATGCGCCCCTGACAAAAACCTTTATCGATTGATAATCCGGCATCTCTATTGACTAATCTCATCAACTTTCTACAATCAGCCCTATCTGCACAGCTTGTTCGTCTCATCTTTATGGAGTAACCCCCATGTCTGCCCTATCACCACTTTCGGATAGTCAACTTCTGATGCGCTCCATCCTGCAACGTATTGCCACCGGCCCGGATCTGAGCAAAGACATCTCGTTTGATGAAGCCCGTCAGGGTATGGCGGCTATTCTGGCCAATGAAATCGACCCGGTACAGAGCGCATTATTTCTGATTGCGTTACGTATGAAACGCGAGACGGATGAAGAAAACCGGGGAGTATTGCAGGCACTGATTGACGCCAGCAGGCAGGTAACCGCTGATGTCAGGGAAGTAGTTGATATTGCCGACCCTTTCGATGGCTTTACCCGCACCCTGCCCAGCGCACCTTTCCTGCCGGCGGTACTGGCGGCTTGCGGAGTGCCTGCCATTTCACAGGGACTGGATGCGGTCGGTCCCAAATTCGGTGTTACCCACCGGCATGTTTTGCAGGCGGCAGGGATTGATGTTGACCTGAGCACTCAACAGGCGGCCGAACAACTGGCCAACCCGGCCAAACGCTGGGCTTATGTCGATCAGCGTCAGGTTTGCCCGGCACTGCACAATCTGACCGCATTACGCACGCAGATTGTAAAACGCCAGGTATTGACTACGGTGGAAGTCTTGCTCGGCCCCATTCGTGGACGCCGCAAAACTCATTTGGTTACTGGTTATGTACACAAGCCCTACCCGCCGGTTTATGCTTCGCTGGCGCATCAGTCCGGTTTTGATTCGGCTTTGCTGGTGCGCGGCGTGGAAGGCGGTGTTATTCCTTCCTTGCGGCAGTCCGGCAAAGTCTTTTTCTACCATGACAACAGCGTCCTGGAAGAAAGCAATTTTACTCCGGATGAGCTGCACATTGATCAAAATCTGCGGGCTGCCGAGATACCTTCCGATTTACCCCGCAAGGTTTTGTTTGGTGATGAAATTTCAGAGTCAGCCGATACCCGGGCGGCTGCCCGGGCGGCGGCAGAAGCCGGTCTGGCCGCCCTGAATGGAAAAAAAGGCGCCACCCGTGATGCACTGGTTTTTTCAGCCAGTCTGATTTTGCGTCACATCGGCAAAACCCAAACGCTTGAGGAAGGTGCCTACATTATTCGTGATGTTCTGGATAATCGCAGTGTGCTGGCCCATTTTGATGAGGTACAGCAACGATGAGTCACACTTTTGTAGCCGTTGCCAGCCAGCAGGAGCTTGCAGCCGGAAAAATGCTGCGGGTTGAGGTTGCCGGCAAACGTTATCTGATTGCGCGGGTGGATGATGAATATTTTGCGGTGGATGATAATTGCAGCCACGAAGATTCTTCACTCTATCTGGGTTGTCTGCAGGGAGACATGATCCGCTGTTCCCTGCATGGCAGCCGTTTCAGCCTGCGCACCGGTCAGCCACAGGAAGAACCGGCTGATGAAGCCATAGGCACCTATGCCCTGAAACTGCAGGACGGGCAGATATGGATGGACCCGACCCGGCGCAGCAACTGAGCCATTCCTGTTGAACTGAAATCGTAACTACTCAGATAAACGCTGAAATTAACCAGACATGGATATTTAGAAGTATTCTCAAATCAGTCAGGCAGTCCATTTGGCTTAAGGGCACCTCCATTAATTTTACATTTTAGCGTCTATTCCCGATACCAATCTCATTGTTCCTCTGACAGTCCACCAAGACAATATGACATGCGGCTCAACTGACATGACATATCTGACATAAAAAGAATGAATTATCCTCAATAGGCACAATAAAGTGCTTTAAGTAAATGCTTTATGTCATATAAGTCTCTGTTATTAAAATATATTTATATCAATTAATATCTCATGATAATTATTGGCATGAAATTAGCTTGCTATGTTTTGTGCGAAGCTAAGTCGTTGTGAAAATAATAAAATATAAAAAACATAAATATAGAGGAAAGAAACCAGTGAATAAAATTTATGCAGTATTGCTGGCCTCCGTCATGGGTTTTTCATCACCGCTGATGGTTTTGGCCGATGATAGTGGCAATCCAGTAACAGAAGAAGAACCGGAATGTGAATAACTGGCTGGGCTGATAGTAAAAAGCCGGCCTCGCTTCAAGCGATATCCGTTCACAAAAAAGCAGCCTGCCTGATAGAAATGACTGTGGAATGGCTGAATACCAGATTCGAGCGGCCTAAAACAATCATCCGGCAGGGTAAATAAATACTCTGCTATAGAGCATCCTCGTGCGACATTAGGGCGGCTTCGGCCGCCCATTTTTTTGCCTGAAATAAGGGGAAAAACATCACCCTCTGTACCGATTATTCGATTCCGCCCTATTACTCCAACCATGCTGTTTTGATGGGTTCAGCGTCACTGTGGCGCTTCGCAACAAGGCACAACTTGCAGCTAATGGCCTTAGTCCTTAGCAAAAGCTGTAACGCTGTGGCGGAGCGCCACAGCGGCGCCCGAAGGGTTGATCTGTCAGCACTC
>JAHXHF010000100.1 GCA_025656895.1 gamma proteobacterium symbiont of Bathyaustriella thionipta | reverse complement strand
GGCCAAAAATGCAGGCAATTGACTGAATTCGACGGCGGGCGGGGTCATAGCCCCTCGAAAATAGCGAGTTTTCTGCCGGACACTAAATAGAAAGCCGCTATTGCCATTGCTCCACTGGATAGCCAGTGGTGTGGTGCTCCAGATCAGGATAACACCCAGATAGGTACTGTAAATATTCATTGTTATATGCCGGAAACAGAGCAAAAAAAAGGCCGCAATTTGTTCAATTGCGGCCTTTGTCGTAAGGTTGAAAAAAATAAACGTTTTTTATTCCAGACGCCGCACCGCATTGAGGCAAGACCAGTAAATGGCTCGCACAACGGGCAGTCGATATACAGGATGTGAAAAAGAGTTTATAAAATTAGAATGCGGTAGTCAGGCTCATTCGTCAAGTCTTGTTTTTGCCGAACTGCAGTCCGTCGGCATTCCCATCCACCAGTACACGGTCTCCGGGGCCGTAGTGGCCGGACAGTATCTGCTGCGCCAGCGGATTTTCCAGTTCGGTACGGATGGCGCGTTTTAGCGGTCTGGCACCATACACCGGGTCAAAGCCGGCCTCACCCAGTCGATCCAGCGCGGCACTGGTGATTTCCAGTTGAATATCACGTTCCTGCAAACGGGTACGCAGATAGTCAACCTGGATATCGGCAATGGCGCGAATCTGCTCGCGTTGCAGCGGATGGAAGACCACCACTTCATCCACACGATTGATGAATTCAGGGCGGAAGTGCTGACCGACAATTTCCAGTACGGCGGATTTCATTTCATCATAGCGTTCTTCACCGGACATTTCCTGAATGACCTGCGAGCCCAGATTGGATGTCATGACGATGACGGTATTGCGGAAATCGACCGTGCGTCCCTGGCCATCGGTCAGACGGCCGTCATCCAGCACCTGCAACAGTACGTTGAATACATCCGGGTGGGCTTTTTCGACTTCATCCAGCAGTAATACGGAATAAGGACGGCGGCGTACCGCTTCGGTCAGATAGCCGCCTTCTTCATAGCCGACATAGCCCGGAGGCGCGCCGATAAGACGCGCGACTGAGTGTTTTTCCATGAATTCGGACATATCCACGCGCACCATGGCTTCTTCGGTGTCGAACAGGAAGGAGGCCAGCGCCTTGCACAGTTCGGTTTTACCGACACCGGTGGGGCCCAGAAACAGGAAAGAGCCGTTGGGCTGATTGGGGTCGGATAAACCGGCGCGTGAGCGGCGAATGGCGTTACTGACTGCTGCAATGCCTTCCGTTTGACCGATAACGCGCTTGCCCAGTTCTTCTTCCATGCGCAACAGCTTGTCTTTTTCACCTTCCAGCATTTTGGAAACCGGAATGCCGGTCCATTTGGCGACCACTTCCGCGATTTTTTCTTCGGTGACATTGTTGCGCAGCAGGTGGGTTTCCTGTACTTCCAGTGAAGCGGCTTGCTGCAGCTGTTTCTCCAGTTCCGGAATCTGTCCGTACTGGATTTCCGACATGCGTTGTAGATCGCCGGCACGGCGCGCGGTATCCATATCAATACGGGCGCGTTCCAGTGATTCCTTGATGTGCGTGGTGCCCTGCATGGCCGCTTTTTCGGATTTCCACACTTCTTCCAGGTCGGAAAACTCACGTTCATGCGTGGCAATTTCTTCCTGCAGAATGCGCAGACGCTTGATGGAGGCATCATCACTTTCTTTTTTCAGTGCTTCACGTTCCATTTTTAGCTGAATCAAACGCCGGTCGAGCTTATCCATGGCTTCCGGCATGGAGTCTATTTCCATGCGGATGTGTGAAGCGGCTTCATCGATCAGGTCAATTGCCTTGTCCGGCAACTGGCGGTCGGTGATGTAACGCTGTGACAGGGTGGCAGCCGCGACTATGGCCGGGTCGGTAATTTCAACGCCATGATGCACTTCATAGCGTTCTTTCAGACCGCGCAGAATGGCGATGGTGTCTTCTACCGAAGGTTCATCCACCAGTACTTTTTGAAAACGGCGTTCCAGCGCGGCATCTTTTTCAATGTACTGGCGGTATTCATCCAGCGTGGTGGCGCCCACGCAATGCAGTTCGCCGCGCGCCAGTGCCGGCTTCAGCATATTGCCGGCATCCATCGCGCCTTCGGCCTTGCCCGCGCCGACCATGGTGTGCAGTTCATCAATAAACAGAATGACCTGGCCTTCCTGCTTGGATAAATCATTCAACACCGCTTTCAGGCGTTCTTCAAATTCGCCACGAAATTTGGCGCCGGCAATGAGTGCGCCCATGTCCAGTGACAGCAGGCGTTTGTTCTTGATGCCTTCAGGCACCTCTCCATCAACAATACGTTGCGCCAGACCTTCTACAATGGCGGTTTTACCGACACCCGGCTCACCAATCAGCACCGGATTATTCTTGGTGCGGCGCTGCAGTACCTGTATGGTGCGGCGAATCTCGTCATCACGACCAATGACCGGATCCAGTTTGCCCTGTTCGGCGCGTTCGGTAACATCAATGGTGTATTTTTCCAGCGCCTGGCGCTGTTCTTCAGCATTGGGGTCGTCGATGGCCTGACCACCGCGAACCTGCTCTATGGCCTTTTCCAGAGAGCCTTTGGCGGCGCCGGCAGCGCGCAGCATTTTGCCCAGATTGCCTTTGTCATCCAGCGCGGCCAGCACGAATAGTTCACTGGATATGTATTGATCCTTGCGTTGCTGCGCCAGTTTATCGGTCTGGTTCAAGAGGCGATTCAGGTCATTGGAAATATGTACATCGCCGGCAGTGCCACTGACGGTAGGCAGGCGATCGATAGCCTCGCCGGCGGCCGAACGCAGTTGATTGACATTGACATCGGCCTGCAGCAATAAATGCCGCACGGTGCTGCCTTCCTGATCCAGCAGCGCAGTGATCAGATGTACCGGCTCTATAACCTGGTGGTCACGACCCACGGCCAGGCTTTGCGCGTCTGCCAGGGCCATTTGGAACTTGCTGGTTAATTTATCCATTCTCATAATGAAAATATCCTGAAAAAAATTATTGGGAATCTATGCAAGACATGGGGTTGTTGCGGTGAAATTCAATTGTGTGGATGCTGGTGGCCGATACAGTCGGCAATTTTTTGCAGTAATTCATCCGCATTGAAATCGGCTGACTGGATGGGCTGGCAGCTTTCGATCTGCACATGTCCGCGTAAAAATACCGGTAGAACCACATTACCCGGGGCTGTGACACCGCTGATGTGAGTAGCCAGCAATGGACAGTGGGTATCATGTGCCAAACGTACCACGCCACGTTTGAGTTTGCGTGGTTGATAGTGGGGTAAATGAATACCGCCTTGCGGAAACAACGCGATAACCTCGCCGTTACGCAGTGTCTGCATGGCGGCCTGCAAGGCTTTGCCGGGATTGCGGTCCCGATCCACCGGAATGCAACCTACGGCTTTGAACAGCCAACGCAGGCCGAAGCGCTCATATTGTTCACGCGCAATCATAAATCGCAGTGGCCGCTTGCTGGCGGCAATTAACAGGATAGGATCAAGTCCGCTGATATGATTGCTGACCAGTATGGCCGGCCCCTGTTCCGGTAGCGCCAGTTGGAAATGGGCATCCAGGTGGTGATAATGCAGGCAAAAAGCACGGCTGATCCCATCCAGACTGTTGAGAAAAGGCGAGCCCCAGTCGATTTGCTGATGACGTTTACCGATGCTTCGCAGCCACAGTGTCAACAATAACAGACTGCTGATAATGGTCAGCAGAATGGCAGTCATTTTTTTGTGGAGGCCTGGTAAACCTTGCGCTGAAACAGATCGCTACGCCGGCTGACCACGCGGTCTGGAAACAGAATGCCATCCAGGTGGTCAATTTCATGCTGTATGGCGCGGGCTTCAAAGCCGGTCATGTCAAATTCCAGCATGCTGCCGTGACGATCAAAAGCCCGCAATTTGATGTTTTTGGCGCGAATCACATTGCCGGTAAAATCCGGTACTGAAAGACAGCCTTCACGACCCAGTTTGAAATCATCCCATTCAAGAATTTCGGGGTTGATCAGTTCCAGATAGCCGTGGCTGGGTGTTTTCTTGCGACCGGAAACATCCACTATTACGGCGCGTTGGAACCAGCCGATTTGGGGGGCGGCAATGCCGACAGCGGCCGGCCCGGCCTGGCGGGTATCTTCCAGATCCTGTAACTGCCAGTGCAGCTGCTCATCGAAAGACTCGACCGGTTGTGATACCTGTTTAAGACGTTCATCCGGTATGGTGAGTATGTCTTGAACAGCCATCAGGCAATCAGGGTTTCAACAGCAGAAACGCTGACATCAACGGCTTTCAGGTCCGCTTCTTCAAGCCGCTTTTGCAGTGTTTCTATGGGCGCAGTAGAGACGCCAAGAATATTCATGATGTACACAGGCTCATCCTGTTTACCGATCACATCGGATTCCAGGTCTACAATATTTACTTCGCAATCGGCCAGGGCGCTGGTGACGGACGATACAATACCCGCGCGATCTGCGCCCATGACGCGGACTTCAACATTGGGTTGAATGTGCTGATGTGGTTTTCCGGCTGCCTCATCAACATGCACACAGAGCCCCATGCTGTGCGCGATCGAATTCAATAAGGTATTCAGGGTTTCAGCCGAGGCTTCCGCGCCGACCATCATCATCATGCTGAAATTACCACCCAGGCGCATCATGCTGGCTTCACTCAGCATACAATCGTGGTCAGATAAAACGCGCGTTACGGCGGCCACTATGCCTGTGTGATCCTGCCCCACCAGTGTCAACATATACCAGTTTTTCAATTGTGTGCCCCTTTTTTAATATTTATTGCAGCCAGATCAGGCTGGCCATACGGCCTGTGGTGCCATCACGCCGGTAGGAATAAAACCGCTGATGGTCCGAATAGGTGCAAAAGCCGCCGCCGCTAATCTGTGCTACTCCTGCTGAGTTTAGCAAAAGGCGCGCCTGATGATACAGGTCAAGGTGATATTTGTGCTTGCCGGTGGCAGCGAATGCGGCGCTGGACTGAGGCCAGCGGTTGTTAAAGGCCTGATACACATCATCACCCACTTCAAAAGCAGATGCGCCTATGGTGGGGCCCATCCATACCAGAATTTCATCGGCGGGTGCCTGGAAGCTTGCAATTGCCTGTTGCAGAATGCCGCTGGCCATGCCGCGCCAGCCGGCATGAATGGCAGCTACCTGAGTGCCTTTTTCATCACACATCAATAGCGGCATACAATCAGCGGTGAGTACCGCGCATACCTGCCCGGTCTGTCGGCTGTAGCTGCCATCGGCCTGTATATTCCCGGCTGCGCTGTGCGCTTCTACAACAAGCTTGCTGTGTGTCTGTTGCAGCCAGCAGGGTTCGGCGGGCAGGCGCAGATTTTGTTTCAGTAACTTGCGGTTGTGGATAACATGCTGGAAATTATCATTCACATGGGTGGCCAGATTCAAACTGTCCCAGGGTGCTGCTGAAACGCCCCCCGTGCGTGTGCTGCTGAACGCTTTTACGTGGGGCGCTGCCGGCCAGTCCGGTGTCAGCCATTGCAGTGTGGTTTCAGTCACGGTTATGGTCGGCATCCGCGGACAGCAGATTGATCAGTTCCTGCATATCATCCGGAATGGGGCATTCCCAACTCATCCATTCATCATGCTCGGGGTGTTGTAAACCCAGATGGAAGGCGTGCAGGGCCTGGCGCTTGAATTGTCTGAGCCTGTTAATGAGTAGCTCATCCGCATGGGGGGGTAATTTAACGCGTCCACCATACAGGGGGTCGCCACTGATGGGATGTCGAATAAAAGCCATGTGTACCCGAATCTGGTGCGTACGGCCGGTTTCCAGCTTCAGTTTCAGCAGGGCATGGGCGCGGTAATTTCTTAGCAGGCGATAATGCGTGACGGCCGCTTTGCCATTGGGGTGTACCGCCATGCGTTGTCGCTGGGTGGGATGGCGGCCTATGGGTTCATCCACCTTGCCGCCGGCAATAATGCAGCCATTGATAAGGGCGCGGTATTCGCGTTCAAACTCGCGGCGTTGCAGTTGATCGACCAAAGCCTGATGAGCCTCCGGTGTGCGGGCTATTACCAGCAAACCGCTGGTTTCCTTGTCCAGCCGGTGTACCAGACCGGCGCGCGGTAATTGAGCCAAAGCCGGGTCAAAGTGCAGCAGGCCATTCACCAGGGTTCCACCGGGATTGCCGACAGCCGGATGCACGACCATGCCGGCCGGTTTATTGATGACGAGTAATGTCTCGTCCTGATAGACAATGTTCAGGCTGATGGGTTCGGGCCGGTCTTCAATGACCGGGGTATCCGGTATGCTTAGCAGCAGCTGCTCGCCGCCCTTGAGCTTTTCGCGTTGCCGGCAGCGTTGGCCGTCAAGCAGCAATGCGCCGCTATCAATGAGGCTTTGCAGGCGACTGCGGGAGTATTGCGGGTACAGGCTGGCGGCGGCCTGGTCCAGACGCATGCCCGCCATTTCAGCGCTTACTTCGGCTAACTGTTGTTCTGGCTGGGGCAGATTTTTTTGGCTTGCTGGATTAATTGCAGGTTCCTTGATTCGAAACAGCGAGATTCGGGTATAATGACCCGACTTATTCAGGCCTGTTATTACATTATGAGCCCATTACGCATTTTTAGCATACTTTTACTGGCTGTCTCCATAAGCAGTTGTTCTATTTTTGGTGGCAAGGAAGACGAACTGTCGCATACCAAAAACTGGAGTGCCAAGCGTTTCTACAAAGAAGCCAAGGCCGCCATGAATGATGGTGATTACTCCACTGCCATTACCTACTATGAAGCATTAGAGGCGCGTTATCCGTTTGGAACCTATGCGACACAGGGACAGATGGATGTGGCTTATACCTACTATCTGAATGATGAGCCGGATTCGGCTATTGCGGCAGCCAACCGCTTTATTCGTTTGCACCCGCGAAATCCCGGGGTTGAATATGCGATTTATCTGAAAGGTCTTGTTAACTTTAACCGCAGTCTGGGCTTTCTGGATCGTTTTGTACCGACTGATCAATCTCAGCGTGACCCGGGTTCGGCATTAAATTCATTCAAGGACTTTGCCGAGTTGATTCGTCGTTATCCTGACAGTGAATATGCTCCCGATGCGCAAAAGCGTATGATTTATCTTAAGAATATTCTGGCAGAGCATGAGTTGCATGTGGCCGATTTCTACATGCGCAGGGGTGCCTATCTGGCAGCTGCCAACCGTGCCAATTATATTGTGGAACATTTTGATAAAACGCCATCAGTAAAGCCGGCGCTGCAGTTGGCCATCGCAGCCTATTTCAAACTGGGCAAGGAAGATCTGGCAAAAGATACCTATCGTGTTTACAAGATGAATGAAGACAGTGGTGTTTTTGTCGAGAATAGCAAAGAACTTCCTGAAGATACGATAGGACGGCAAATCTGGGATTATCTGGAGCTGGACAAGAATTAGCGCTTAAGGGCATCTCCAGCCGAATAATTAGAGATGCCCTAAAAGGTTTCAGGGTTAGTTTTTGCCTAAATGGCTGTTTCGTCTTCTTCGCCGGTGCGAATGCGTACTACTTTTTCCACGTCACTGACAAAAATCTTTCCATCACCAATCTTTCCGGTACGAGCCGCATTGGTAATGGCTTCAATGCAGGCATCAAGTTGATCGGCCTGAACAATGACTTCCAGTTTGACCTTGGGTAAAAAATCCACCACATATTCCGCACCACGGTAAAGCTCGGTATGGCCTTTCTGGCGACCAAAGCCTTTGACTTCAATCGCAGTCATGCCCGAGATGTCTATGATGGAGAGTGCTTCACGCACATCGTCCAGTTTAAAAGGTTTGATGATGGCTTCTACTTTTTTCATGGTTGCTTGTTTCCGTGCTTAACTGAAAGGTTACATCTGAATTCGTTATGAAGGCACGAATTCAGGTTAAAATTTACTGGTCATAGGATAGCGCCTGTCGCGACCAAACGCACGTTCTGTAATCTTCACCCCTGGTGGAGCCTGGCGGCGTTTGTATTCATTCAGATCAACCAGGCGGGTAATGCGCTTTACCTCGGCGGCCGCAAAGCCCTCATTGATTATATCGTCTGCACTCATGTCCTGCTCAATATAGCGGTACAGGATAGCATCCAGTACCTCATAAGGCGGCAGACTGTCTTCGTCTTTTTGATCGGCTCGCAGTTCTGCCGAAGGCGGGCGATCAATGACCCGCTGTGGAATGACGCGGGATAGGGAGTTACGGTATTCCGCCAGTTGATACACCAGCAGTTTCGGGACATCTTTAAGTGGAGCGAAGCCACCCGCCATGTCACCATACAGCGTGGCATAACCGACCGCCATTTCACTTTTATTTCCCGTGGTGAGAAGAATTTTACGCTTCTTGTTGCTGATGGCCATGAGAATGATGCCGCGGCAGCGTGCCTGGATATTTTCTTCGGTTACGTCAACGGGTAGTCCGGAAAATTCATCTTCCAGCATACTGGTAAAGGCTTTGAAGGCCGGTTCGATAGGGATACTGCGCCACTGAATGGCGCTGATTTCCGCCTGTTTCACCGCATCCTGATTGCTTATGTCGGCGGTATAGCGTGATGGCATCATAACCACTTCGACCTGCTCACTGCCCAGTGCGTCAACCGCAATAGCGGCGGTCAGGGCAGAATCAATACCACCGGACAAACCCAGAATGGCACCCTTGAAACCATTTTTGTGCGCATAATCACGCACTCCGCACACCAGAGCCTGATAAATGCCAGCCATTTCCTGCATCCATGGCGGGCCTGTCGGGTTGGCATTGCTTTGCAAGCCTGTCTGTGCAGACCAGTCCAGTAAAGCACTGGCCTGAGTAAATTCGGGCA
>JAHXHF010000040.1 GCA_025656895.1 gamma proteobacterium symbiont of Bathyaustriella thionipta | reverse complement strand
ACACCGTGTTTAACCACCACTTTGTCCGCTTCGGTAAGCGGGCAGTTGCCGCCGGTAGCCGCCGCCATATCAATAATCACCGAGCCGTCACGCATGTTTTTAACCACTTCCTCACTGATCAGGCGGGGAGCCGGACGGCAGGGAATAGCCGCGGTTGAAATAATGATATGGGCTTTGGATAATTCATCCGCCAGCGCTTTTTGCTGGCGCTGTTTGGCTTCTTCGGACAGTTCCTTGGCATAGCCACCTTCTCCGCTTCCGCTTTCACCAATATCCAGATCAATAGGTTTGGCACCCAGGGACTGAATCTGCTCGCGTGTTTCAGAACGGATATCGTAAGCATACACATCCGCACCCAGTCTGCGCGCGGTGGCAATGGCCTGCAAGCCGGCAACGCCCACACCCAGCACAACCAGACGGGCGGGCTTGGCTGAACCGGCTGAAGTCATCATAAGCGGCATGAAACGGCCATAATGAGCGGCCGCCTCGATAACGGTGCGGTATCCGGCAATATTGGCCTGTGACGACAAAGCATCCATAGACTGCGCGCGTGAGGTGCGCGGCATGCGTTCCATGGCGAAGATATGAATATCTTTGGCCTGTAAACCGTGCACCACTTCATCATCTTCACAGGTTTCGATAAAACTGATCAGACTGCTGCCCGGCTTCATCAGCAGCGCATCATCTTCGCAGGGTTTTCGTACCTTGAGGACCAGATCCGCGGCCATGGCAGCCTCGTGTGTGCCGATGCTGGCACCGGCTTCCTGATAGGCGGCATCGGCAAAACCGGCGGCCACACCGGCATTGGCTTCAACCGTGATGCGGTAACCCTGCGTGATCAGTTTTTTGACCAGAGCAGGAACCAACGCGACTCGCGTTTCACAAAAAATGCTTTCTTTGGGTACACCAATCTGCATGATCAGGTTACTACTCTAAATTTTAGACTGCGCTGAATCCTTGTGATTCAGAACGGGAAAAGCGGATAGCAAAAAGCCACCCGAAAACATTCCCGATGGCTTTTGATCCGATCCGTATCTTCTATGACAGATACAGACTGTACATTCTGGTCGGGGCGAGAGGATTTGAACCTCCGACCTCCTGCGCCCCATGCAGGTGCGCTACCAAGCTGCGCTACGCCCCGAAACGAGTGCGCATCCTAGGCGCAAGACGCTGTAATGTCAATGCGGGAGATCCGTTCAACGACGCAAAATCTGCAAAACTTCTTCCAGTTCAACACGCAGCTGACGCACAATCTGCTGACTCTGGTTACCGTCTTCCTTTACCCCGTCACCGGACAAATGCTGGCGGGCGCCGCCTATGGTATAGCCTTCTTCGTACAACAGACTGCGAATCTGGCGAATCATCATAACGTCATGACGTTGATAATAACGCCGGTTACCGCGACGTTTTACCGGTTTCAGTTGTGGAAACTCCTGTTCCCAATAGCGCAGCACATGCGGTTTGACACCACAGAGTTCACTTACTTCACCAATGGTAAAATAACGCTTTCCCGGAATAGCGGGTAGATCGGCAGTGGTTTTACTCGCGTCCAGCATAGGCCTCAACCTTGAGTTTTAATTTTTGTCCCGGTCGAAAAGTCACCACACGACGGGCAGAAATAGGAATTTCTTCTCCCGTTTTTGGATTGCGTCCCGGACGTTCTTTTTTAGTGCGCAGATCAAAGTTGCCAAAACCGGACAGCTTGACCGATTCGCCACGCTCAAGATCACGTCGAATCTCTTCAAAAAAGAGTTCCACCATTTCCTTGGATTCGCGTTTGTTCAACCCCAGTTCGTCAAACAGCTCTTCAACCAATGATGCCTTTGTCAGCGCCATAATCAGCTTCTCAATTGTGCAGAAAATCTTTTTTCCAGCTCAGACAGCACCCCTTGCACTACCTGCTCTATCTCTTCATCGACCAGTGTTTTGGAAGAATCCTGTAAAATCAACCCCAAAGAGAGACTTCTTAGGCTGGAATCTATGTTTCCCCCAGTATAGACATCAAATGGAAATATGTCTTGTAAAATCCCCGGAGCAATTTTCTGTATGGCCTGTTTTATGTCGGCAAAGGGTATTTTCTTCTCCACCAGAATGGAGATGTCCCGCCGGATTGCCGGGAATTTTGACAGTGCCTGAAAAGCCGGCAGGCATACCAACTGCAAGGGCTCCAACTGCAGTTCAAACAGCCCCACTGTAGCCCCCACCGCCAGACTTTTCTCCAGCGCAGGGTGCAGCATACCCAGCCAGCCAACGGCCTGCTGAGCGCGATAAATACGGGCTGACTGGCCGGGATGCAAGGCCGGATGGGTTTCCGCCACAAAGGTGAATGCATCCACATCGGCCGTCAACGCCAGTAACTGCTCCACTTCAGCCTTGAGATCAAAAAAATCAAGCGTTTCATCAGAGGTGGCCCATTGTTGCGGTACCCGCGAACCACAGGCGACCGCTGCCAGCATATTATCCTGCTGAATGCCGGCTTCATCCTGAACAAACCTCAGACCACTCTCGAATAAGCGCACCCGTGGCTGCTGACGCGCCCGATTGTGCAACAAAGCCTGCATCAGCCCCGGCCACAAACTGCTGCGCATGACCGACATATCAGCCGAAATGGGATTGCTCAGACGAATACCCTCTATATCCGGGTTAAACATCTGCTGTTGTTCAGGCGAAACAAAGCTGTAGCAAATGGCCTCGCTGAAACCACGCGCCACCAGCGTATCGCGTGCCCGCTCAAGATCAAAAGCGGTTTCCGCACGCCCCGCCGGATGCGCTTCAAGATGTGAGCGTGCCGGCGCAATGTTGTTGTAGCCGTATATGCGGCCCAGTTCTTCCAGCAAATCCACTTCAATACTCAGATCAAAGCGGGCGCTGGGCGGTCGCACCTGCCAGCCTTGCTCTTGCGGGCTGACCTGCATGCCCAGACGCTGCAAAATATCCAGCACTGACTCGTCATCCATTTCAATACCCAGAATGCGTTTGATCTGACTTCTTCTGAGCAGGATTTCAGGAATTGCCGGCAAATGTGGCTCGCTGAGCGCTTCCACCACCGGGCCGGCCTGACCGCCGCAGATTTCCATCAGCAGAGCACTGGCGCGCTGTAGAGCCTGACGCGGCAAGGCCCAGTCTACGCCACGTTCAAAACGATGCGATGAGTCGGTATGCAAACCATAGCGGCGCGCTTTGCCGGCCATCGCCAGAGGCGCAAAAAAGGCACTTTCCAGCAGCACATCCTCAGTGCTGTCAGATACACCGGAGTCCAGCCCGCCCATAATGCCGGCAATCGCCAGCGCTTTACCGGCATCGGCAATCACCAGCGTATCCGTTTTTAATTCAATTTCCTGTTCATCCAGCAGCGTGATCTTTTCATTCGCTGTGGCCAGGCGTACCTGAATAGCGCCATTAATTTGGGCCAGATCAAAGCCATGCATGGGCTGCCCCAGTTCCAGCATGACATAGTTGGTGACATCGACGACCGCGTTAATGCTGCGCAGACCAGCCCGGCGCAGGCGTTCCTGCATCCATAACGGAGTGGGCGCCTGACTGGCAAGCCCTTTGATGACACGGCATAAATAACGCGGACATTGTTCAGCAGCGCTCAGTGTGACCTCAACCTTATCCTGACAATCCACTTCGACATCCGGCATGGCGGGGCTGTCAACCGTGCAGCGGTTGATCACGCCTACTTCGCTGGCAACGCCGCGAATACTCAGGCAATCACCCCGATCCGGGGTCAGATCCACATCAATGCATTGATCATCCAGTTGCAGATAATCCCGCAAATCCCTGCCCACCGGTGCATCTTGCGGTAAGGGCATGATGCCACTGGAAGTTTCCGCCAGACCCAGTTCAGAAGCCGAGCAGATCATGCCGGCGGAAGCCACACCGCGCAGTTTGGCTTTTTTGATTTTGAAATCACCCGGCAAACGCGCCCCCACAATGGCTACAGGAACCCGCATCTGCTCGGCCACATTGGCAGCACCGCAAACGATCTGCAGTAATTCATGCGCGCCCACATCGACCTGACAAACCCGCAGTTTGTCAGCATCCGGGTGCGCGCTGATCTGTTCCACCCGCCCGACCAGCACCCGGCTGAATTCGGCAGCGGCCGGTTCTATCGCGTCCACTTCCAGACCGGCCATACTCAACTGATCGGCCAGCTGAACGGTGCTTACGGCTGGATTGACCCATTCTCTTAACCAGGCTTCACTGAATTTCATTGCTTTTCCCCGGATTAAACTTAAGCGAACTGCTGCAGGAAGCGCAGGTCATTTTCAAAGAACAGGCGCAGATCATTGACACCATAACGCAGCATGGCCAAGCGTTCCACGCCCATGCCAAAGGCATAACCACTGAACTGTTCAGCGTCCACGCCGACATGCTCAAGCACATGCGGATGAATCATGCCGCAGCCCAATACCTCTAACCAGCCGGTATGACTGCACACGCGGCAGCCTTCGCCCGAGCACATGACACATTCAATATCGGCTTCGGCCGAGGGTTCGGTAAAAGGAAAATAGGAAGGCCGGAAACGCATTTTCAATTCACGCTCGAAGAAGCGATTGAGAAAATCGTTGAGAATGCCTTTTAAATCAGCAAAGGTGGCTTCTTCATCCAGCAAAAAACCTTCTACCTGATGAAACATGGGAGTATGGGTTAAATCCGAATCACAGCGATACACGCGCCCCGGGGCAATGACCCGAAAAGGCGGTTTGGCGTCTTTCATAACACGAATCTGTACCGGTGATGTATGCGTACGCAGCAGCCGGTGTTCATTGAAATAAAAGGTGTCATGCATGGCGCGCGCCGGATGATGCTGTGGAATATTCAGCGCTTCAAAATTGTGATAGTCGTCTTCAATTTCCGGCCCTTCGGCCACCTCGAATCCGGCCCGCGCAAACAGTGCCTTAATACGCCGCATGGTGCGGGTAACCGGATGCAGGGTACCCATGGGCTGGGCACGACCCGGCAGTGTGACATCCACTGTATCTGCGGCCAGACGGGCATTCAGGGCCTGTGTTTCCAAAGCCTGCTTGCGGCTTTCAATAGCCGACTGCAGTTGCCTTTTGGCTTTGTTGATGCCCTGCCCGAACAGCGGTCTTTGCTCGACGGGCAGCTCCCCCAGCTTTTTCAGACGCCGGGTAAATACCCCGCTTTTGCCCAGCCAGTGCACCCGCACCTGATCCAGTGTGGAAAGTGAATCCGAGCTATCGACAGCAGACCGGGCTTCATTCAACAAAGCATCCAGTTGCGCTTGAACTTCATCGGTCATGCTACCGATCCTCATACAGTCTAAACAAAAAAGGGCAGACCCATGGCCTGCCCTCGTCGTTGCAGTTGAACAAGAGGCACAAAGGCCTCTTATACTGCAATGTTAAGCGGCAAGCGCTGCCTTGGCCTGTTCTGCCAATGCTGCAAAAGCGGCTTTGTCATGAATGGCCAGATCGGCCAGCATTTTACGATCTACTTCAATGTTGGCCTGATGCAGGCCGTTCATCATGCGGCTGTAAGACAAACCGCATTCACGCGCGCCGGCATTGATACGCACAATCCACAACTGGCGGAACATGCGTTTTTTCTGGCGGCGATCGCGATAGGCATATTGCCCGGCTTTAATAACAGCCTGTTTGGCAACACGGTAAACCTTACGACGGGCTCCGTAATAGCCTTTGGCTTCATCCAACACTTTTTTATGTCTGGCGTGTGCGGTTACACCACGTTTTACTCTGGCCATCTCAATATTCTCCCAAGGTTAGCTATAAGGCATCATGCGGCGGGCTACACCTACATCGGCAGGATGCAGATAGGCCGGACTACGCAACTGACGTTTACGCTTGGTGGATTTCTTCGTCAAAATATGACGACGGTGAGATTGACCGCATTTGATGGCACCCGAACCGGTTACTTTAAACCGTTTGGCCGCACCACGATTGGTTCTGATTTTCGGCATTTTATTACTCCGCTATTGTTCCGGGCGTCTTCCAGGAAGCGCCCAATTTAAGTGAATACACAGTTATTTCTTTTTCTTCGGGCTTAACACCATCACCATCTGACGACCTTCCATTGCAGGTTGTTGTTCTACCGATGCAATTTCTTGCAAATCTTTCTCAACACGTTGCAATAATTCCAGTCCCAGCTCGCGGTGAGCATGTTCCCGGCCACGGAACCGCATGGTTACCTTGGCCTTGTCCCCTTCCGTGAGGAAACGAGTCAGGTTGCGTAGTTTTACCTGATAGTCTCCTATGTCAGTTCCCGGTCGGAACTTGACTTCCTTTACCTGCATTTGCTTTTGCTTTTTCTTAGCCTGCTGTTTTTGCTTCTTCTGCTCAAACACATGCTTGCCAAAATCCATAATCCGGCACACTGGCGGCTTGGCATCCGGTACAATTTCTACCAGATCAAGCGAGGCCTTTTCAGCATGACTGATGGCTTCCTGTAATGGAACGATTCCGACCTGTTCACCATCGGCACCGATCAAACGAACCTGGGCAACATCAATGTCGTCATTTAAACGAAGCTTCTTCTTGGCAGCGATTTTTCAATTCTCCTAAAAAAACAAAAGCCCGATAATGTCGCAATGAATCAGCGTCATTACAGGCATACAAATTATCCCACATTCAGCGACCTGTGACAGCCACCAAAGCAGGAATTACTGACGCGCAGCACATTGACCCCGCAGCATGTCGATTAAGGATTGCAGTGACATGTCACCCAAATCCTCGCCCGCTCTTGTGCGTACCGCCACCGAATTTTGTTCGGCTTCGCGATCACCCACAACCAGCATATAAGGAACACGTGCTAACGTGTGCTGGCGAATTTTATAGCCGATCTTCTCATTTCTCAAGTCTGTTTCTACTCTAAAACCCTGTTTTTTCAGGTTTTCGGCTAAATTTTCCACATATTCGGCCTGACGATCGGTAATATTCATAACCACCAACTGCAGCGGAGAAAGCCATAAAGGCATGATTCCGGCGTAATGTTCGATCAAAATGCCGATAAATCGTTCCAGTGAACCAAGAATGGCCCGGTGCAGCATAACCGGTACTTTTTTACTGTTATCTTCGGCAATATAATGCGCGCCCAAACGCTCGGGCATGGAAAAATCAAGCTGGATGGTGCCCAACTGCCACACCCGCGACAGACAATCCCGCAGTGAAAACTCGATTTTCGGACCATAAAAGGCACCTTCGCCCGGCTGTAACTCCCAGTGCAGATTTTTTTGATCCAGTGCATCCTGCAGACTTTTTTCCGCTTTGTCCCACAAAGCGTCATCACCTACACGTTTTTCCGGACGCGTGGAAAATTTAATCAGCACATCTTCAAAGCCAAAGTCTTTATATACTTCGAACAGCAGATCAATAAAATCGGATACTTCATCCAGAATCTGTTCTTCACTGCAGAAAATGTGTGCGTCATCCTGCACAAAATTACGTACCCGCATCAAGCCGTGCAATGTGCCGGAGGGTTCATTGCGATGGCAGGAACCGAACTCGGCCAGACGCAAAGGCAGGTCACGATAACTTTTCAGACCGTGATTATAGATCTGCACATGTGCCGGACAATTCATGGGTTTGATGGCAAAATCACGATGTTCGGAAGAGGTGGTAAACATCATGTCGGAAAACTTTTCCCAATGGCCGGATTTTTCCCACAGGGAACGATCAATAATTTCCGGTGTATGCACTTCCTGATAACCGTGCAGGCGCAGTTTCTGGCGTATGTACTGTTCAATTTCAAGATAGATCTGCCAGCCGCGATCATGCCAGAACACCATGCCGGGGGCTTCATCCTGAGTATGAAACAAATCCAGCGCCTTGCCGATTTTGCGATGATCACGTTTTTCGGCTTCTTCCAGGCGGTACAGATAAGCTTTCAGGTCTTTTTTATCCAGCCAGGCGGTACCGTAGATACGCTGCAGCATGACATTGTTGGAATCACCGCGCCAATAGGCTCCGGCCACACTCATCAACTTGAAGGCCTTGGGTAACTTGCCGGTACTGGGTAGATGCGGGCCGCGGCATACATCAAACCAGTCACCCTGGCGGTAAATGGAAACTTCTTCCCCTTCAGGAATAATGTCCTGGATGATTTCCACCTTATAGCTTTCGCCCAGTTCGGTGAAAATACGAATAGCCTCATCCCGATCCAGCACTTCACGTTCAATCGGCAGATTGCGGCCGACAATTTCACGCATGCGATCTTCGATTTTTTTCAGTTCATCTTCATGGAAAGGTTCATCACGGGCAAAATCGTAATAAAAGCCGTCTTCAATCGCCGGGCCGATGGTAACCTGGGTATGCGGATAAAGTTCCTGAACTGCTTGCGCCATGACATGCGCCGCATCATGGCGTACCAGTTGCAGTGCCTCATCATCACGCGAGGTTACAATCGCCAGTTCGGCATCCTGATTAATCTGAAAACTGGCATCAACCAGTTCGCCGTTCACTTTGCCGGCCAATGTGGCTCTGGCAAGTCCGGCACCTATGGATGCAGCCACATCCTGTACGCTTGGCGCAGAATCAAACGAACGCTGTGAACCATCGGGGAGTGTAATAACGGGCATGTGCTAACCTCGGTATCAGTGGTGATCCGTACGCGAGATCACATGAATGTTAATCCGGCCATAATCCGGAGTGAATGGGGAGGCGAATTCTACGAATTTGCTGCAACAGACGCAAGTTACTAATAAGAACATAAGTAATCATGGATAAGAATTTGGCTTACATAGTGTTTGAACGAAAACGATTAAACCCTAAGAAAAACAATAATCTATATACTGTTCAGTGGACTAAAGATTATAATGCCTGTATCC
>JAHXHF010000347.1 GCA_025656895.1 gamma proteobacterium symbiont of Bathyaustriella thionipta | reverse complement strand
ACACAGCAATACCTTATAAAATAGTCGAATTTTTATATTTTAAGGGCTTGCCAGTGCGGTCACTGTGGTTAAGTCCGACAGACTCCTAGGACGAGTAACATGTAGAACATGAGAGGCTTCTTCTTGTTTTAGCTCCTCATCTTTAATCCACTCGCTAATAGAGCATATTAACTGGGCTTTGATTTTTAACTTTGCTGCATCTTGCTCTGAAAACCCCAGTTCTTCAAAAATATTACTGCCACTGGGGGTTACGTGAGTAACTGAGGTATCTGTATTGTTCATGACTTTTCCTCTTTAACTATGGCGTTATATCTACTCTTTGCTAATTCAATATCTTTAGAACGCGTTTTTTGTGTCTTTTTCTGAAATGAGTGAAGTACATATATCTTACCTTTGAATTTGGCTATGTACATGATTCTAAAGGCATTCCCACCATCACTTGATACGGATTTCTTTAACACCAGGACCTATAGATTGAAAAGGCTTCCAATCTTCTGCATTTAGGCCATTTTGAATACGATGAAGCTGATAGCCAGCATCTTGCTTGGCTTCCACAGGAAAGCTGAGAAGATCTTTGTAGCTACTACCTACCCAATAAATTGCTTTTTCATCACCCATGATTTAAGTGTATAAAATTTGATACATTTCGTCAATGAAGGTGGAATTGTTGTTTTTAAGGCTAACGGACCGAGTTGAGCAGAACTCGTATAGTACGTGTCGCCCGATAGGGCGTAAGCGTATTATACGGATTTCTGCTCGAACGACTTGATAGACGGAAGGTACTGGCTGACCTTTACTGCTTGCTTTTGCGCGGCATTTTCCACAACAGAAAAACGGCGGGCAGTACTACCAGTGTTAATAAAGTGGCGCTGATCATGCCGCCCACCATGGGGGCTGCGATACGCCGCATAACTTCCGAGCCGGTACCGCCACCCAGCATAATGGGCAGCAGGCCGGCGATAATGGCGGCTACTGTCATCATAATGGGGCGTACTCTGAGAAGCGCGCCATTGATGACCGATTCACGCACATCCTGGCGGCTTAATGCCTGTCCCTGCTGTTGTCGCTGTAGTCTGGTTTTTTCCAGTGCCTGATTCAGATACACCAGCATAAGCACTCCAATTTCGACCGATACACCGGCCAGCGCGATAAAGCCCACGCCTACGGCGATGGACATGTTGTAGCCCAGCAGATACAGCAGCCAGAAGCCACCGCCCAGCGCCATGGGCAAGGTTCCCATGATAATGGCCACTTCGGTGAATTTGCGGAAATTCAGATACAGCAGCAGAATAATGACCGCCAGTGTTGCGGGAATGACTGTGGACAGTCTTTCCTTGGCGCGTACCATATATTCGTACTGGCCCGACCAGCTGATGGAGTAACCCGGTGGCAATTCAAGCCGGTCGCGCACGGTTTGCTGCGCGTCCACTACATAAGAACCCAGATCCCGTCCTTCGATATCAATATAGGTCCAGCCGTTCAGTCTTGAGTTTTCGGTTTTGATCATGCCGGGACCGGATTCAATACGCACATCAGCCACTTCCGCCAGCGGAATATGCGCGCCCGTAGGCGTTACAATTGGCAGATTGCGCAGCTTTTCCAGTGAATCACGATAATCACGGGGATAACGCAAATTAACCGGATAGCGTTCCAGTCCTTCCACCGATTCGGTAACGCGCATGCCGCCCATGGCCATGCGTACAACCTCTTGCACGTCACTGATATTCAGGCCGAAACGGGCGGCGGCTATGCGTTTGATGTCAATCGTCACATAACGTCCACCGGCCACACGTTCTGAATACACCGACACGGTTCCTTCAACCTGCTTGAGTATTTCTTCCAGACGCTGGCCGATACGCTGAATTTCTTTCAGGTCCGGCCCGGCTATTTTTACTCCTACCGGAGTCTTGATACCGGTTGCCAGCATGTCGATGCGATTCTTGATGGGCATCACCCAGGCATTGGTCACCCCCGGAATCTTGACCAGTGAATCCAGTTCACGGCGCAAAGAATCCATGGTTACGCCTTCACGCCATTGATCGCGGGGTTTCAGCTGAATGGTGGTTTCTATCATGGTTAAAGGCGCCGGGTCAGTGGCGCTGTCTGCCCGCCCTACTTTGCCGAACACACGGGATACTTCAGGCACAGTGCGAATCAGACGGTCGGTTTGCTGTAGCAATTGCTTGGCTTTGCCGATGGACACCGCCGGAAAAGTGCTGGGCATATAAAGCAGGTCACCTTCATCCAGATCGGGCATGAATTCCGAGCCTAATTGAGAAACCGGCCACAGCCCGACAGCAATCAGCAATAGGGAAAGAAATACGATGGTGCGCGGAATCTTGAGTAACAGATTGATAAAAGGCCGGTATATTGCAATCAGCAAACGGTTGACCGGATTTTTATGCTCGGGCGTGATATGGCCACGAATAAACAGCCCCATCAATACCGGCACCAGGGTAATCGACAACAGTGCCGCACCCGCCATAGCAAAGGTTTTGGTAAAAGCCAGTGGCGTGAACAGGCGCCCTTCCTGTGCTTCCAGGGTGAATACCGGCAGAAAACTGAGGGTGATAATCAGCAGGGAAAAGAACAGCGGCGGCCCTACTTCCCGGGAAGCCTGACCAATTACCTGCCAGCGGTTTTCATCGGTAATGGTTTCCTGCTCGAAATGCTTGTGTACATTTTCAATCATCACAATAGCGGCATCCACCATGGCACCAATAGCAATGGCGATACCCCCCAGTGACATGATATTGGCGTTAATACCCAAACGCTGCATGACAATAAAGGCAATCAGTATGCCCACCGGCAATGACAACATAATGACCAGTGCCGAATGCAGGTGAAACAGAAAAACAGCACAGACCAGTGCCACTACAATAAATTCTTCAATGAGCTTGCCATTGAGCGTTTCCACCGCTCTTTCTATCAAACCGGAACGGTCGTAGGTGGTTACAATTTCCACGCCGGGCGGCAGTCCTTTGGACAACTCTTCCAGCTTGCTGCGTACGCCTTCAATGGTGGTCATGGCATTTTCGCCAAAACGCATAATAATCACGCCGCCGACCACTTCACCTTCACCATCCAGTTCAGCGACACCACGACGCATCTGCGGCCCCAGACGTACCTGCGCCACATCCTGCAATAAAATGGGCGTACCTTTGTCATCAACTCCTAAGGGAATCTGGCGCAGATCATCCAGTTCATTGATATAGCCGCTGGCGCGCACCATATATTCGGCCTCGGCCATTTCGATGACGGAACCGCCGGTTTCCTGATTGCCGTTACGAATGGCCTTTTTCACCTGCGGAATACTCAGGCCATAAGCGCGCAGGCTGTTGGGATTGACCACCACCTGATATTGCTTGACCATGCCGCCAATACTGGCCACTTCTGAAACCCCAGGCACGGTCTGCAATTCATATTTCAGGAACCAGTCCTGCAAACTGCGCAGTTGTGACAAATCATTCTGGCCGCTGCGATCAACAAGCGCATATTCATACACCCAGCCTACGCCGGTGGCATCCGGCCCCAGTTCCGGACGGGCATCCGGCGGCATTTTACTGGCCACCTGGCTGAGATATTCCAGCACCCGGGTTCGCGCCCAGTACGGGTCTGTACCATCGGCAAAAATAACGTACACATAAGAGTCACCAAAGAACGAATAACCGCGTACATTGACCGCTTTGGGAACCGATAACATGGCGGTCGTCAGCGGATAGGTAACCTGATCTTCCACCACCTGCGGTGCCTGCCCCGGATAGCTGGTTTTAATAATAACCTGCACATCCGACAAATCCGGAATAGCATCCAGCGGTGTTTGTTTAATGGCATACACACCCCAGCCAATCAGTACAAAGGTCAGCAGCAAAATCATAAAACGGTTGCGCAGCGACCAGTCAATAATCAATCCAATCATGATCGGCTCCTTATTCCGCTATTTTTTTAATGCGGCTTATGACGTAACCGTCCGCCGTTTTGCGCAAACTGAATTCAATGCTCTCCCCACTGCTCAGGCTATCTAATGGCAGTTCCGGGGATACCTTGAAATCCATGGTCATCGCCGGCCAACCCAGTGCTTCAATAGGCTCATGGCTGAGATTGATTGCATGCCCTTCGCTATCGACTGACTGAATCACACCCCGGCCGCTTGAATCTTCCACTGCCATATCATCCGCTTTTGCCTGAGCAGCCATGTCATTATCCGGCAGTGGCTGCATGCGTGAAAAACCGGCGCGCGTACTGGCTTCGGAATCCAGCAGGAATTGCCCGGAAGTAACCACCCGTTCACCACTTTTCAGACCATACAGAATTTCCACCCAGTCATCGCTTTCCATGCCATAGCCCACTTCGCGCGCCTCGAAACGGCCATCACCCAGCATGACAATAACGCGTGAATTTTCACCGGTACGGATCAGTGCCTCCAAAGGTATGGCCAGTACATCATTTTTGGGGCCGCCGTAAATGCGTACATCGGCGTACATATTGGGTTTAAGGCGCTCATTGGGATTATCAAAACGGGTGCGTACCCGCAGAGTGCGGGTTTTTGCATCCAGGCTGGGATAAATGTATTCAACCTCGCCTTGCCAGATTTTACCGGGCAGGTAAGACAGCTTCATTTCGGCACTCTGCCCCACTTTGACCCAGTCACTCTGGCGTTCAAAAACTTCAGCCATCAGCCAGATACTGGAAAGATCGGCCAGGCTCATAACACGTGCTGAGGGTTTCACATACATACCGTCACGCACTTTCAGACTGTCAACTATGCCATTTTGAGAAGCAAAAACAGGAATGGTTTGTGTTACCTTGCGGGTTTTTCTGACTTGATCAATCTGCCCTTTTGATACACCCAGCGCGGCCAGGCGTTCACGTGAGGCCATCTTCAATGAACGGTTTTTACCGGACAGTGCCTGTACATATTCTTCCTGTGCATTGACCAGATCCGGGGAGTACAAATCAAACAGCCGCTGGCCTTTTTTGACACGCTCACCTTCCGAGCGCACCGACAGGTTTTCTATCCAGCCGGCTGTGCGTAAATGAATATGACTGACCAGAGATTCGTCATAGCTGACATAGCCGACCGTATCAATGGCACGCCACAGCCGGGTACGTTTTACCAGCGTGGTACGAATACCCAGATTTTGAATAACCTCGGGTTTGATGGTAATACTGCTGCCCTCGTCCGCTGCTCCGGCGTAAACGGGCACCAGTTCCATACCCATGGGCGATTTTCCGGGTTTGTCACGGCGATAATTGGCATCCATAGGCGCCACCCAGTAGAGAATTTCTTTTTCATCTTCGGTGGCCGCACTAAGACCGGTAGCTGAACCCAAAAGCAGGGCCAGCAATGTGCTGTTAAGAATAAGATGCAGATTATTGTTTTTCATGGTTTCTGTTCCATTTTTGTGCGGGAGGAATGAGCAATGTATAACAGGCGGGCCTGGGCCTTTGCCTGATCGACCTGCACCCGCAAAGTTTGTAAACGGGCATCCAGTTCACTGATACTGGCGCGCATCAGCGTGGTAAAGTCACCCACGCCGGCTTGATAGGCATTGATCGAGGCTTTGCTGTTGGCATGTGCATCAGGCAGTAACCTTTCCTTATACAGTTTGTTACGCGCGGCCAGTCGCTGCCATTGAGCATAATTACGTTCTAACTGGCTGCGCAGTTCGCGTAATTTATCTTCCCGGCTCAGATCCGCCGCATCGGTCTGGCGCAGACTGGCCGCCTGACGCCGATCCTGACGGCCTTTGGTAAACAAGGGCAAGTCCATGGTCAGCATGACCGCCGCCATGTCGGTGCGTGAGCTGCCATCATTGTTATCACCAAAACGTTTGCGATATTCAACCCCGGCAGACCAGCCCGGCTTGTATTGCTCACGGGCTATATGAGTCTGTTCGCGGAAGGATTCGATGCGTGCATTTTCCGCAACAATTGCAGGATGATCTTTCACTTTTTCCTGCAGAGTTTCCAGGCTGGGCAACTTGGGCAACAGCGGCATTTCCGCCGGCAGCGGGCGTTCCGCCAAAGGGCCGATCCATTGCGACAGTTTGGCCCGCGCCACATCATCCGCACTGAGAATGCGTTCATACTTGTCATCCAGGCGGGATAATTCCAGTTGCGCGCGCAATACATCCTGTTGATTAACCTTGCCGGAAGCATAATGGCGCTCGGAAATTTTCAGTAACTCGGAAAAAAACTCACGTGTGTCATTGATCACCCTGCCCGCCTGCAACTGATAGAAGCGTTCCAGGTATTGCTCACGCACATTGCGGGTTGTCATCAGGGCCGCAACCTCGGCTCGATGCTGCTGCTCTTTGGATTGCCACTGGGTTTTGCGCTGCCGGTAATGCAAGGTATCACCCGGCAGAAAAGCCTGCTGAATACCAAAACGTACCTGAGTGGAAGGTTCCTGCGAAAAACTGCCTGAATCCAGCGGTACATTGTAAGCACCGAAACGTAATTTAGGATCCGGTAACTGGCCATCAGCAACGGCACTTTCAGCCAGTGCTTCAGAACGCGCTGTACGCGCCATCAGCTGCGGGTCATTTTGCAAGGCGTATTGCAAAGCCTCGTTCAAAGATAAAGGCGGTGCTTCTGAAGCATTCACCGACAGGCTGACAAAGCACATCAGGCAAGTACTGCTGAGCCAACGCCAGCGGGGTAAAGGCGAACAAGGCAAGCCTGTAAAACAAGATAGATTCATGGTCAAACTCCAGCAAGAGCCTACGAAAAGCCAGACAGCGCTGATGAATCGGCATTACCCGAATCCGGCTGCAGAGCATCCTGAAATAAAGTTGTAGTGAAAAGTCCGGCGGGCAGACAAGGACCGTGCGAACGGTCTTCTGCCATAAAACGGATCAGGCTGGAATCAGGCAGGTGGTCGTAGCAGTGGATTACTGATGTTACTGAATGAAGAAATATGCAGACGGCGATAATGCAGGAAGATAAAACGGCTGTCCGTCAATTGAACTGTATCGGGAATGACTGCACCGGGCGCGTGGATACCACAATCACAAGAGGATTGGGAGCAACGATCACCGGCATGGTCACAACAATGACAATGTTCAGGCATCATGGGAACGGCTGAATGGTCACCATCAGAATGAGCCGATGCGCGCGATTGTTCGACAGAATGCTGTAACAGGCTGGAAAAAGGCGCGGTAAAACCCTGCAAAGGCAGAAAAGCCATTAGCAGCATCAGCAAAACAGATAAAAGTCGGGCAGGTCGCTTCACGCTAACATTCAATCCAGATAGTAGACTGTTCCGAGTATAAAACAGTTCAGGCATAAATAGTAATTTTCCCGCTCAGGCCGGAAAAAAGAACAGCACGTCCAATCAGACCGGCCGAACCCGTCAAAATATTTCATAACGTATCAGTATGAATGAACGGCCGACCCTGCCGGAATCTCCTTGCCGGCAGGATCAGCCATTATTGCCCTACATATCCGCCCGTTTCGAGAAAGTACGATACAAAGCCGGCAGAACAAACAGGGTCAGCAGTGTGGATGAAAATAAACCACCCACCACCACCGTTGCCAGTGGTCGCTGCACTTCGGAGCCGACACCATTTGAAACCAGCATGGGTATCAGTCCCAGAGCCGCAATACTGGCAGTCATCAGTACCGGCCTGAGTCGGGAAAAGGCGCCACTGAATATAGCCTCGTCCATCGACATGCCACCGCATAAACGCTGATTGATGGAAGTCACCATCACCACACCGTTCAATACCGCCACACCAAACAGGGCAATAAATCCGATGGAACCCGGCACCGATAAATACTGACCGGAAAAGAACAGCGCTGCAATACCGCCAATAAGCGCCAGTGGCACATTCAGCATAATGAGCATGGCCTGCCCGACCGAATTAAAGGCAAAGTAAAGCAGCAGAAAAATCAGCCCGAGCGATAATGGCACCACAATCATCAAACGTGCCTGCGCTCGCTGCTGGTTTTCAAACTGACCGCCAAATACCACGCTATAACCCGCTGGCAAATCAATCTCATTGGCGATACGTTGCCGCAGTTCATCCACCAGACCGCCCATATCACGTCCATCGACATTCGCCTGTATGACCACACGCCGCTGCACATCATCACGCCGTATTTGTGGCGGGCCGGATTCAATAGCCACCTGCGCCACATCTCCCAGTTTCACCCGCGCACCGTTGGGCGCACGTACAATCAGGTTGCGAATGGCCGGAATGCTGTCACGTTGCTGCTGGCGTAGACGCACATTGATGTCGTAGCGTTCATTGCCGCGAATAACCTGTCCGGCATCACGCCCGCCAATGGCATTGGAGACCAGATCCATAATCTGCGCCACCGCAATGCCATAACGCGCCAGTGCCTGCCGATCCGGTCGTATCACCAGTTGTGCTTCACCGGCTACCTGCTCCATTTCCACGCCTCTGGTACCCTCCACCTTACGCACCAGACCTTCAATGGCCTTTCCGGTTTTTACCAGCTCATCCAGATCCGGGCCGAAAAGTTTAATAGCCAGCTGTGCCTTTACACCGGACAGTAATTCATCCACCCGGGTAGCAATGGGTTGTGAAAAAGACAGTAACAGACCGGGATAGACGGACATTTTTTCTTCCATCAAGACCTGCAGTGCCTTGCGATCGGGCGCGCTGCTCCAGGCAGAGACCGGCTTCAGACCGACAAACAGTTCCACATTGGAAACCGGTTCCTGGTCACCGCCAATCTCGGCACGGCCAACACGGCTGGACACATACAGCACTTCCGGAAACTGCATAAGTAGTGTCCGGCAGAAAACTCGCTATTTTCGAGGGGCTATGACCCCGCCCGCCGTCGAATTCAGTCAATTGCCTGCATTTTTGGCCA
>JAHXHF010000293.1 GCA_025656895.1 gamma proteobacterium symbiont of Bathyaustriella thionipta | reverse complement strand
TTATAAGTTATTTCTATCGGTAGCATGAGCATGCTTATGAATGGTTTTTGCCAAACAAGATTCTTAAAAAAACAGTGAAACTTCAGTTTTCAAAGAGCGTTAGTCGTAACTGCGACCCGGGGTTGAGGATAGGGACTCAGTGAAAAAGCCTGCCGTGAGAACGGCGGGCTTTTTTTTAAGCGCAAAATAAGAAGCATTCGGGAAGAACTAACTCCATTTCATTCTGTCTACTGTTCAATGCCTCTATACTGCATGCTTGTAACCCGGATATTTCGCCCTGGTGAATTTAGCAGGCTAATTCCCTGTTATCCAGAGGTGGTATCAACAAGGACTTTTCGTCTAAAATTAGCCATTATGAGTGACGATAAAGACTTTGATCAGCAACATCACGATGACCTGGCGGTTCAGGAGGCCCAGCCCAAACTGAAACACCCGCCCTTGTTTCGGGTATTGCTGCTGAATGATGATTACACTCCGATGGAGTTTGTGGTGCATGTGCTACAGAAATTTTTCGCTATAGAGCATGAAAAGGCTACTCAGATCATGATGCATGTACATACGCGGGGAATGGGTATTTGTGGTGTATTCCCTAAAGATATTGCTGAAACCAAAGTGGTGCAAGTGAATGAATATTCGCGAAATAACCAGCATCCCCTATTATGTGATATGGAAGAGGATTAAATGAGCCATTTCTCTGTGTTAAAAAATAAACGGAAGCTACTGCAGTCGCTGATTCTGTTTTTGGCGGTCGGGCTGTTTTGTCAGCCTTTACTGGCCGCAACCATGCAGAATGAGATTGATCATTTGCTGGAGTTTGTAAAAAACACCGATTGTCAGTACGAACGTAATGGTGATCTGCATTCCGGGCCGGAGGCAGTGGCCCACATCAGGAAAAAATATAACTATTTCAAGGATGACATTGACAGCAGTGAGAAATTTATTGAACTCAGTGCCAGCAAAAGCACCATGTCCGGTAAATTTTATATGATACATTGTGCTGATCAGCCATCCATTAAAAGCCAGCAATGGCTGTTACAGGAATTACACCGCTACCGTGCCGGGCAGGGTGGTTAGGCAACTGGTTAAAACAGGTAAAGGCTTATGTTGGATAAGGATCTGGAGCAGACACTTAATTTGGCTTTTAAACAGGCGCGTGACAAAAATCACGAGTTTATGACGGTGGAACACCTGTTGCTGGCGCTGCTGGACAACCATTCGGCCAGCAGTATTCTGAGCGCGGTAGGTACGGATTTAAAAGCCCTGAAATCTGATCTGGCTATTTTTATTGATGAAACCACGCCTTTAATACCGCCATCGGAAAGTCGCGAAACACAGCCTACCTTAGGCTTTCAGCGTGTTTTGCAACGGGCTGTTTTTCATGTGCAATCTTCAGGCAAGAAAGAGGTAAGCGGCGCCAATGTGCTGATTGCCATTTTCGGTGAGCAGGAATCACAGGCGGTTTATCTTCTCAGCCAGCAGGATATTACCCGTCTGGATGTGGTTAATTACATCTCACACGGTATTTCACGCATGCCGGATGAAGCCTCTTCTGATAGCCATGAGGCAGCCGAAGGTGAAGCGGCAGAAGCGGCCAGCAGTCCGCTGGATCAATTTGCCACCAACCTGAATGAACAGGCTCTGCTGGGCAAGATTGACCCGCTTATCGGTCGTCATGCTGAAGTGGAGCGTACCATTCAGATTCTTTGCCGGCGGCGCAAAAACAACCCGCTGCTGGTGGGTGAAGCCGGTGTGGGCAAAACCGCCATAGTAGAAGGTCTGGCTCTGAAGATTGTTGAAAAAGAAGTGCCGGATGTACTGGCTGACAGTACCATCTATTCGCTTGATCTGGGCGCACTGGTGGCAGGAACCAAATACCGGGGTGATTTCGAGAAACGTCTGAAAGCCGTTCTCACTCAGTTGATTGATCAACCGGATGCCATTATTTTTATTGATGAAATTCATACCATCATTGGTGCCGGTGCGGCTTCCGGCGGGGTTATGGATGCCTCTAATCTGATCAAACCGGTGCTGTCATCCGGTGATATGCGTTGTATCGGCTCCACCACGTATCAGGAATTTCGCGGTATTTTTGAAAAAGATCATGCCCTGGCGCGGCGTTTTCAGAAAATTGATATTGAAGAACCCAGCGCGGACGAAACGGTGAAAATCCTGCTTGGTCTGCGCCAGCGTTTTGAAGAGCATCACAAGATTCGTTATACCGATAAAGCCTTGCAAACCGCAGTGGATCTGGCGGATCGTTACATTAATGACCGGCATTTGCCGGATAAAGCCATCGATGTTATTGACGAAGCCGGCGCTCATACTCAGTTGCTGCCAGCCGAGCGGCGTATTGAAGCCATTGATGTGGCGCAGATTGAGGAAGTGGTCGCGAAGATGACTCGCATTCCGCCCAAAACGGTATCTTCGTCCGATACCGAATCACTGCGTAAACTCAGCCAGAATCTGAAGATGGTGGTATACGGTCAGGATGAAGCGATTGAATCGCTCAGTGCGGCCATTCGTACCAACCGCGCCGGTCTGGGTACAGAAAGTAAACCCATCGGCAGTTTTCTGTTTTCCGGACCGACCGGCGTGGGCAAGACCGAGGTAACCCGTCAGCTGGCGCGTATCATGGGTGTGGAACTGGTGCGTTTTGATATGTCGGAATATATGGAGCGGCATACGGTTTCACGTTTGATTGGAGCTCCTCCCGGTTACGTGGGTTATGATCAGGGTGGTTTGCTGACCGAGGAAATCAACAAACATCCGCATTGTGTGTTGCTGCTGGATGAGGTCGAAAAAGCGCACCCGGATGTGTTCAACCTGTTACTGCAGGTTATGGATCACGGCACACTAACGGACAATAATGGCCGCAAGGCTGATTTTCGCAATATTATTCTGGTCATGACGACCAATGCCGGGGCTGAAAGCATGAGCCGCGCATCCATTGGCTTCACCCGCCAGGATCATTCCAGCGATGGCATGGAGGCCATCAAGAAGGCATTCACACCTGAATTTCGTAACCGGCTGGATGCCATTATTCAATTCGGCGCGCTGGCCAGCGATGTGATTGTCAATGTGGTGGACAAATTTTTATTCGAACTGGAAGAACAGCTGGCTGAAAAGCAGGTGTCTTTAACGGTGGATGCCGATGCGCGGACGTGGATTGCTGAACATGGCTATGATGCCAAAATGGGCGCACGTCCCATGGCCAGACTGATTCAGGATCACATAAAGAAACCACTGGCCGAATCCCTGCTGTTTGGCGAACTGGCAAAGGGAGGTCGGGTACTGGTCTGCGTAAAAGATGACCACATAGATTTTGAAATACGCAGCCAAAAGCAGGTGACCGAAACCCTGCATTAATTGAAGCGGAGGTAAGCTTAACGCGCGCGGTAGCTGATGCGGCCCTTGCTCAGGTCATAGGGAGTCAGTTGTACCGTAACCTTGTCGCCGGTCAGTATGCGAATATAGTGTTTACGCATTTTTCCGGAAATATGCGCGGTAACCACGTGGCCGTTTTCCAGTTCAACCCGGAAGGTGGTGTTCGGTAAGGTTTCAGTTACCGTACCTTCCATTTCAATAAAATCTTCTTTTGCCATAAATCCTGCTAATCAGCTGTTTCAACGGGCGCAAAGTATAACACACTGGCGATAATGCCATTGCTTTTTTTGTTATTGTCGGCTTATGCCTTTCCATAACCTGATCCGGAAATTTCACCATAACGTTGAAATATCATCATAAATCATGATAATTCAAACGGTTGGGAGTGATTTTTGCTTTTCTGATCATGTTGTAACCCTTTGAACAGGCTGTAAGTCAGACCGGCTTCCAGAATTTGCTAACCATCAGGGGGCTATTGCTTTTCCCTGCAGATGGTTTGCATCATCACTACAAGCCTGAATCCGGCAGTGCGTTATGGCATTACTTCGCTCTGAATCATCGTTACACTGAACCGCAATGCGGCTGAAGTTGGGGGTGTAAGCCCAGTAGCGTGCCGGGTCTTCTGCCAGCGGTTCTTCCAGTAGCACTTTTACCGTTTGTCCCAGCTGTTTTTGCAGATGTTGCTGTTTGAGATAATGTCCCAGTTCATGCAGTTGCTGGCTGCGTTCACGTTTGACTGGCCGCTCGATTTGATGGGCTAAACCGGCAGCTTTGGTGCCTTCACGGGGTGAATAGCTGAAGATGTGCAGGTGACCGAAAGCACATTCGTTTACATAGTCCAGTGTTTGCTGCCATTCGGATTCGGTTTCTCCGGGGAAGCCGACAATGATGTCGGTAGTAATATTGATGCCGGCTACCGCTGTGCGTGCATCCTTCAGCAATTGACGGTAATCGGCGGTTTTGCAACGTCTGGCCATGCGTCTGAGTACCGAATCAGCGCCGCTCTGCAAAGGCAGGTGCAGGTGCGGCATAAAGCGCGGATTGTCGAATAGTGAAAAAAATTCGGCAGGCAAATCCCAGGGTTCTACCGAGCCCATGCGCAAGCGTTCAATATCGGTTTCGGCCAGCAGGGTGGCAACCAGTTTATGCAGGTTGCTGTTGATGTCACTGCCATAGCCACCAATATGCACACCGGTCAGTACGGCTTCGCGTACTCCCTGTTCGCTGAGATGATTGATTTCCTGAATGATGTCAGCGACGGGGCGGCTGCGCTCTTCGCCGCGTGCGTGGGTAACAATGCAGAAAGTACAGCGATAACGGCAGCCATCCTGTACCTTGATAAAGGCACGTTGCCGACCCCGGCTGAAGAGTGCGTTGAAAGCCGGTTCGGTAGCGATGGCCGGCATGTCTTCAGCGATCAGTTCCCGGCAGACTCGTGCTACCAGTTCGTCTTTGTGCTGATTGGGAATAATCAGATCCACGCCCAGAGCCTTCAGCGCATCGGCTTTTTCCAGGGAGGCATAGCAGCCACTGATGACCAGCTTGGCAGCCGGATTCAAGCGCTGCATGCGGCGTACCAGTTTGCGTGATTTGCGCACCGCCTCCTGCGTTACGGCACAGCTGTTCACCACCAGCAGATCGGCGGCTTCATTGTCGGGGCTTAACTGATGTCCGGCTTCGGCAAACTGCCGTGACCAGGTTTCCAGTTCAGCTTCGTTGAGGCGGCAGCCCAGTGCCTGCATGTTTATACGCATTTTTATGATGATGGTTGCTTGGATGAAGCAGGCATTCTAACAGATCAAAGTGTATGATAAGCAGCTTCTATCGGGAGGCCGTGCTTGGATCTGGAAGCCATTATTAGCTGGGTGTTGTTGCACCGTGAAGCCTTTGCCTGGGCGCTGTTGTTTACTGGCATTGTACTGTTGATTGTCTTGCTGCGCAGGCAGGCGGGTCAGCAATATCTGCTGCAGGAAGCCTTGCAGCCTTTGCTGCAACAGATCAGGCAGCTTGAAGATCGTCAGCAACAGTTGTCTATGGAGCAACAGCGCCATCTGGCAAAGCAAATTATCGAGCAAACTGCACGCCAGTATCAGTCGATTGACCAGCTGAAAGCCCGTTTGGAAAAAGACATGGTGGCTTTGCAGCATCAGGTGCTGGAACAACAGTCACGCCTGTTGCAGCAGCAAACCAGAGATGCGGCAGCCCTGCGTGAAAACCTGCTGCAACGCTTTGAAAATCTCCGCAGAGCGGTTACGCAGTCACTGACGGATGGCAGCCAGTCACAACAACAGGCTTTGAATAATCTGAAAGAGACGGTTAATAAACAACTGGCTGACACCAAGCAGCAGTTTGAACAGCGTCAGTCAGAAGCACTGAAAAATCAACAGAGTGCCCTGAACCAGGGTTTCAAGGTACTGGGTGAACAGGTTGCGCAGTCTTTGAAACAATCCCGGGATGAACTGGGTCAGCGGGTGAATGCGCTGACGGATACTACCGATAAGCGTTTGAAAGACATCAGCGGCCAGGTTGAAAATCGCCTATCGGAAGGTTTCAAAAAAACCACCGAAACCTTTAATAATGTGCTGACACATTTAACCCGCATTGATGAAGCGCAGCGCAAAATTACCGAACTGTCTTCCAATGTGGTCAGCTTGCAGGAAGTGCTGGCGGATAAGCGTTCACGCGGTGCTTTCGGTGAGGTGCAACTGAACGCACTGATTCATAATGTCATGCCGCAAAAATCCTATGCCTTGCAGCATATATTAAGCAACGGCAAACGGGCTGACTGTGTTCTGTTTCTACCCGAGCCGACCGGCACGATTGCTATTGATGCCAAGTTTCCTCTGGAAAGTTACCAAAAGATGACCGATTTTTCGTTGGCTGAGTCTGACCGGAATACGGCACGCTCACAATTTCGTCGTGATATTAAAAAACATATCCGTGATATTGCCGGAAAATACATTCTGCCCGGTGAGACTTCGGACGGTGCGGTTATGTTCATACCGGCGGAAGCAGTATTTGCCGAGATTCACGCTGCATATCCCGATCTGGTGGAAGAGGCTTTTAGCCGGCGTGTGTGGCTGGTATCACCCACCACCATGATGGCGATAGTGACAACAGCCAGAGCGGTGCTGAAGGACGCGGAAACACGTAAACAGGTACATATTATCCAGAAACATCTGGGTGACCTGTCGAAAGATTTTGAACGCTTTGACAAGCGTATGGGCGATCTGGCGAAACACATTGACCAGGCCAATCGGGATGTGGGGCAGATTCAGATTTCAGCGAAAAAAATCAGCAAGCGCTTTGTGGATATAGAAACGGTGGAACTGGATGAGGAAGAACAGAGCAAACTGCCGGTTTTTAAAAAAGATAGTTTGAAGTCTGTAAGTTCAGGTGAAGCTAAAGGAAGCTGACGGAATATGGGCGCTTTTATCCGCAAAGGTGTACGTCTGCTTGAGGAGCAGGCAGGTGAAGGCACAGAAGTTCGCCGCCAGCATTATTACCTGTTGGCGATGCGTATAAGCCTGAATCGGGGTGAAGTGGTCAGCCAGCCGCAACATTGTCTGTCTTATCAGCTGGATGATAAATTGCAGGAGTTGGCAGATGGTTTTCTGCAGCATACTGCAAGAATTGACCGGGAGTCGCTGATTGCCGGAATTTTTTACGCCATTCTGGGTATGCGGGTGGGTGGCTATCGACGGGTAGAGATAGCGCCGCACCTGGCCTATGGCGAAAAAGGCATACAGGATGTGATTCCGCCTAATGCAAAACTGACGGTAGATATCAGAGTACTGAAGGAAGTTGAACAAGGATGAATGACAAGCTCAAGTCAGCATTAAAATTGATCGTGGATAACCATTTGTCCGATCATCTGGCGGCCGGTGTTATCGGTCTGGAAAAAGAAGGTGTACGTACCGAAGCCGATGGTGGTTTCGCGCTGAGCGCACATCCTTTGGCTCTGGGTTCTGCCTTAACCCACCCCTGGATTACCACCGATTATTCCGAGGCCATGCTGGAATTTGTTACTCCTGCTACGGTCGGGCCGGAAGCTGCGTTGGAATTTCTGGATCGTACCCATCGCTTTGTTTATTCACACCTGCAAGATGAGTTTATATGGACAGCCAGCATGCCCTGTATTTTGCATTGTGGTGAACAGATTCCATTGGCACGTTATGGTGAATCCAATCAGGGTGAAATGAAAACAGTTTACCGTCGTGGCCTGGGGCATCGCTACGGACGGGTGATGCAGGTCATTTCAGGCGTGCATTTTAATTATTCTCTGGAGCAGCCATTCTGGCCGGCTTATCAACAACTGCTGGGGGATAATCAGTCGGCTCAGGATTTTATCAATCAGCAATATTTTGGCATGATTCGCAATTTGCAACGTGCCGGCTGGCTGGTGCCGTATTTGTTTGGCGCTTCTCCGGCGGTCTGTAAATCTTTTCTTTGCGGTAAACCTACCCGTTTGCAGAGCTTTAACGATACCACTTATTTTGAACCCTATGCCACCTCCTTGCGCATGGGTGACATTGGTTATCAGAATGAGAAAGAGTTCGAGACCGGTTTGAATATCTGTTATGACAATGTGCAAAGCTATGTAGACAGCTTGCGCTGTGCCATACAGACGCCTTGTGCGGATTATGCAAAAATCGGTATCAAGGTGAACGGCCAGTATCAGCAACTGAATGCTAATATTCTACAAATAGAAAATGAATATTACAGTACGGTGCGCCCCAAGCAGATACCGCTGGGTAATGAAATGCCGGTACATGCCTTATTAGAGCGTGGTGTGCGTTATGTCGAGCTGCGTTCCATTGATATTAATCCGTATGAGCCAAACGGTGTCGGCCTGCACCAGTTGCGTATTCTGGAACTGCTGATGCTGAGTTGTTTATTGCGAACGGACAGCACGATCAACCTGCAGGAGCGGCAGATGATTGATGCCAATTTGCGGAATGTGGCACATCGTGGCCGACAGCCGGGTTTGATGTTGCAAAGACCCGCCGGGGAGGTTCGCTTGCAGGCATGGGCTGAAGAATTACTCGACGCTATGGACAGCATTGCTATTGTTCTGGATGGTGCAAAAGGGGGGCATGACTACCAGAGTGCAGTGGCAAGGCAGCGCATCAAGGTGGATGATCCGGCCTGTACACCTTCCGCCATTATTTTGCAGGAAATGCAGGAGCAGGGTGAGGGCTTTCATGCCATAGGCCGGCGTTTGTCAGAGCAGCATCAGCAGTATTTTTGCAAGCGACCTTTATCAGCCGCACAGCAAAAGGAATTTGAACGCGCCGGACAAATTTCACTGGAGCAGCAACTGGATATTGAAGCCGCTGATACACAGAGCTTTGATGAATATCTGGCAGCCTATTTCAACCGTAAGCGCCAAAGAATCAGCCCTCTTAACCCCATTTCAGAATAATGCTTCCTTCATGTTCCAGGGAAGCAATGCCTCGACCTTTTCTAGCG
>JAHXHF010000232.1 GCA_025656895.1 gamma proteobacterium symbiont of Bathyaustriella thionipta | reverse complement strand
TAGAAAAGGTCGAGGCATTGCTTCCCTGGAACATGAAGGAAGTATTATTCTGAAATGGGGTTAAGAGGGCTGATTCTTTGGCGCTTACGCTTTAATACCGGCTTCTGTTAGAGCCTTGATACGCAATAGTTGCAGCTCGGCAATAACGGGCGCTGTTTTGTCCAGGCCACGTTTTTCGGCATCCTGGGTGATGAGCATGAGATTAACCAGTTGGTTAAGCAGCGCCAGTTGCTGTTCGGGTGAGGCATCGGCCGGTACACCCTGGGTACGGGCCAGATCCAGAAATACCTTGTACAGTGCGGGTGTAATCGTAGCGCCGTTGACGCGTACCAGGCCGTCTTCCACTTCTTTACTGGCGGTTGTTGGGGTACTGCTGCTGTCCTTTGATGCGTCAGTCGTTGAACTGGCCTGAGGCTGTTCTGTACAGGCGCTGCTCAGCAGGGCGGTAACCGCTATTGCGAGCAAGGATTTTTTTGTTAACTTCATGTTTTGCGATCCTTTGTTGATGGTTGGTGATAATAATTATCAGGGTAATACTTTTTTAAACGGTTTTACGCTGACCTGCCGGTAAACACCCGCAGCTATATAAGGGTCAGCATCTGCCCATTGTCTGGCGTCATCCAGGCTGGCAAATTCTGCAATAATCAGGCTGCCGCTGAAACCGGCTTCGCCCGGGTCTTCGCAGTCGATGGCGGGTTGAGGGCCGGCAACCAGCAGACGCCCCTGTTGTTGCAACTGTTGTAAACGGGCCAGATGGTCAGGCCGTGCTTTTAAGCGTGATGACAATGAATCCGGTTTGTCTTCTGCGATGATGCTGTACCACATAAATAAAAAGTTTCCGTCCGGGGTTGATGCGTTTTTACAGTTTGATTACTCATTACAGACTCCTAGTGCAGCGGGTGCTGGTGACACCAGGCCGTGTAATAACGCGACATGATACTGCGAACTGCCGAGGGGTAGTCAAGTGCTTCCATTTGCCCCATGCCTTCCCGGAAAAAATCCGGTGCATCACCGGGCAGATGCTGAATGATGTCATCAAAAGCCTGCTCCATAAAATGGCTGTTATGCGTACGGGTAGCGACAATGCCCCGGTTTAATAACAATAAACGCCAGGGTCTTCCGGGATTGCTGTTATCCATATCCTGCTGGATGCTCTGACTGACCGCATCACGAATTTCACTCATCCATTGGAATAAACGGACGAGATCATCTGACGAACGGAATTCATTGGCTAATCGGGCCAGGGCGTTGACACATGGCTCCAGCAGATTCAGCTCGCAATCATGGCGTGCCAGCCAAAGTGCCAGGTCGGCACTGAGCATTTCCATATGTGGCATGATTTCAGGCGCCTGCAACTGATAAGCGGTTTCACTGCAGGTGGCAAACAATTGCAGCGCGTAATTACTCAGTTCATTACGGTCGGTAGGTGAGATAGGCGGGTCGGTTTCACGTTGGCCACTGCTTGCGGCTGGCATCACAGCGTCTGTTTCCAGGCGATGTAGAATATCCATTAGCTGACTCATGGCCTGCCGGCTCAGGTGCAGGCTTTGAGTTTGTTCATCCTGCTCCTGCTCGATAGACATCTGTTGAAGTTCATCCAGCAGATGCATAAGCTGCGATTCAATCTGGTTTAAATCACTGGTAAGTGGGTTCATGCGGCTGATTGTACCCTATCCCGGCAATTTCACCATGCAGGGAAGTGCAGACGCCGGTAGAATGCAGCTTATGAACTGTTATGTTGATTTACACAGCCATTCCAGCGCTTCGGATGGCAGCCTGTCACCGCAGCAACTGGTGACTCAGGCCGCACGGGCGGGTGTAAAAACTCTGGCCCTGACCGACCATGATACCTTGAGCGGTTTAGCGCAGGCACAGCTTGCGGCGCAACAAGTCGGTATGCAGCTGGTGAATGGTGTAGAGATTTCGGTAAGCTGGAACAAGCGCACCGTACACATTGTCGGCTTGAACGTGGATCCGGCCAATGAAATGTTACAAAAGGGTCTGCAGGGTCTGAGAGATTTTCGTGAGTGGCGCGCGCAGGAAATTGCCCGGCGCTTGCAGAAAAAGGGTATTGAAGGCGCTTTAGAGGGTGCCAGCGCCTATGCAACGGGTGATTTGATCAGCCGTACCCATTTTGCCCGTTTTCTGGTTGAAAAAGCGTATGCCAAGTCTATGCGTGATGTGTTTCGTCACTATCTGGTGGTGAACAAGCCGGGTCATGTGGCCGGTGACTGGACAACTCTGGAAGAATGCGTGAGCTGGGTGAAGGCAGCCGGTGGTCAGGCGGTGGTGGCTCATCCGGCCCGTTACCGATTAACCCGCAGTAAATTATTACGTTTGCTGCGTGAATTTCATGAGATGGGCGGTGCAGCCATGGAGGTGGTATCGGGTAGCCACAGCCGTGACGAAATCTTTACCATGGCCAGACATGCGGCTGATTGTTCTTTACTGGCATCGGCCGGCTCAGACTATCATGGTCCTGAAAATCCCTGGGTCAAACTGGGTAAACTGCCACCCTTGCCGGAGAATTGTACGCCCATCTGGCACGATTGGGCGCTGGCTGCCTGATAATAAAAATCTAAATTTATGTCACAGTTTTTTCAAATTCATCCACAGAATCCGCAATCACGTTTAATCAGCAGAGCGGCTGATATTCTGCGTGACGGTGGCCTTGTGGTCTACCCGACCGATTCCAGTTATGCGCTGGGCTGTCGTATCGGTGATAAAAAAGCACAGGACAGAATGCGCCAGATTCGACGTCTGGACGAACGTCATAACTTTACTCTGGTATGTCGTGATTTATCCGAGATTTCACAATATTCCAAGATCGGCAATCAGGAATATCGTTTATTGAAACAGCTCACACCGGGGCCTTACACTTTTATTCTGAAAGCCACGCAGGAAGTTCCTCGCCGCCTGCAGAACCCGAAACGTAAAACTATCGGCCTGCGTATTCCGGATAACCCGATTGTGCAGGATTTAATAGCTGCAATGGGTGAGCCCATTATGAGTACCACGCTGATTCTGCCGGGTGAGGATATGCCCATGACCGACCCCTATGAAATTCGGCCACTGCTGGAACACGCGGTTGATCTGATCATTGACGGTGGTTATTGCGGCTTTGAAGCCACCAGCGTTATTGAACTGGATGACGGCCGACCCAAAGTGGCACGCAGCGGCATGGGTGATGTGTCGCAGTTTGAAACCTGAGCCGTGATACGCATGATTGAGGATCGTATTTTATACCACCCGGTTATGATGCATAGAGACTGCTTGAACGTTTATCTGAGCAGGCTTTCTGTCTGCCCATTGCCGTTGGTTTCAATGAGGACGCTGGTATGATGAGTCAATTAACTCTGGTTCAGCAGATTGCGGTACTGGCCTTGCCGGTATTGCTGGCCATTACGATACATGAAGCCGCGCATGCTCTGGTGGCGCGTTATCTGGGTGATGATACCGCCGCTTCATTAGGGCGGGCCAGCCTCAATCCATTGCGCCATATTGACCCGCTGGGTACCATTGTTGTGCCCTTAGTGATGTATATCACGACTCCGTTTTTGTTTGGCTGGGCCAAACCGGTGCCGGTCAACTGGTCTCGTTTACGCCAGCCAAAAAGGGACATGGGGCTGGTAGCCCTGGCCGGCCCGGCCTCCAATCTGTTGATGGCTGTCGCCTGGTCGCTGCTATTGAATGCGGCGTTTTACCTGATTCCCCAGGGTGACGTATCGCAATGGCTGATCTATACCGCCTCGGTGGGCGTATTGATTAACGGCGTACTGATGTTATTGAATCTGCTACCTATCTTACCGCTAGATGGTGGCCGTATTCTGGCATCACTTTTGCCGGCAAAACAGTTTCAGGTTTTTACAAAACTGGAACGTTTTGGCTTGATCATTGTTGTACTGCTGTTGGTAAGCGGTTTTCTGGGTAGACTGCTGTGGCCGGCACTGGTTCTGTTTATGGAACTGTTGCAGAGCAAAGACATTATTTTTAGCGTATTGCTGGCATCTTGAGGGTAAGGATTTGAATGAAGTAAATGCACAACAGGCACGGGTATTATCGGGCATGCGTCCAACCGGCGCATTGCATCTGGGGCATTATCATGGCGTACTGAAAAACTGGGTACGCCTGCAGCACGAATATCCGTGCTTTTTCTTTGTCGCCGACTGGCACGCCTTGACCACTCATTATGAAGACCCGACGGTTATTCCGGCCAGTGTCACCAATATGGTGATTGACTGGCTGGCGGCCGGTGTCAATTCCGCTCAAGCCACGCTGTTCATTCAGTCACAGGTGCCGGAGCATGCCGAATTGCATTTGCTGTTATCCATGATTACCCCCCTGGGCTGGCTGGAGCGGGTGCCCAGTTATAAAGACCAGCAGGAAAAATTAAAGGAAAAAGATCTGGCGACCTATGGTTTTCTGGGTTATCCGCTGCTGCAGTCCGCTGACATTCTGATCTATAAGGCCGGGCTGGTGCCGGTGGGCGAAGACCAGGTGGCACATGTGGAACTGACCCGCGAAGTAGCGCGGCGCTTGAATCATCTATATGGGCGGGAGCCGGATTTTGAGCAAAAATCACAAGCGGCTGTTAAAAAAATGGGCAAAAAGAATGCGCGCCTGTTCGACAAACTGCGCAAGGCTTATCAGGAACAGGGCGACCATGAGGCGCTGGAGGTGGCACGTGCGCTGCTGCAGGAGCAGCAAAACATCACTCTGGGGGACAAGGAACGCTTGCTGGGCTATCTGGAAGGTGGTGGACGGGTCATACTGCCGGAGCCGCAACCTTTATTGACCAAGGCTTCAAAAATGCCGGGACTGGATGGACAGAAAATGTCCAAATCCTATGGGAATACCATCGCCCTGCGAGCCGAAACGGACGAACTGGCCAAACAACTGCGTACCATGCCGACCGATACCCAACGGGTGCGGCGCAATGACCCCGGAGATCCGGCGCGTTGTCCGGTATGGCAGTTCCATGAAGTGTATTCGGATGATGAAGTGAAAGAGTGGGTGCAACAGGGCTGTCGATCAGCCGGTATTGGTTGCGTGGAGTGCAAACAACCGGTTATTGATGCGGTTATTGCCGAACTGCAACCCATGCAGCAACGAGCTGCGGAGTATGAACAACAACCGGAACTGCTGCATAACATGATTGCGGAAGGTAATGAAAAAGCGCGTGAAGTGGCGCGTGAGACTCTGCAGGAAGTGCGTCAGGCCATGTCGCTGGCTTATTGATGTCTGATCGTCATCCTGAACCGACTCTGGCTGATATAGGGCCGCCACAACAGGCTGAAATGCCTTTCGCTATTATCAGTGGTGAGCCGCATTATGAGTTGCCGAAGGATTTATACATTCCGCCGGATGCGCTGGAAGTTATACTGGATGTGTTCGAAGGGCCATTGGATTTGTTGCTGTATCTGATTCGGCGGCAAAATCTGGATATTCTGGATATTCCCATTGCCGATATTACACACCAATATGTCGCCTATATCGAAATGATGCAGAATATGCGTCTGGAACTGGCGGCTGATTATTTATTGATGGCGGCCATGCTGGCAGAAATCAAATCACGCATGTTGCTGCCGCGTATTAATGAAGAGGATGACGAAGAAGGGGATCCGCGTGCTGAATTGATTCGTCGCCTGCAGGAATATGAACGTTACAAACAAGCGGCAGAAGATATCGATGCCCTGCCGCGCATGGGGCGTGATTTGTTTCAGGTGGATGTGGAATTGAATGCGCCTGTGCACAATAAAAAACCGGTTGATGTTGATTTGAAAGAATTATTGCTGGCCATGAAAGAGGTCCTGCAGCGAGCGGATCTGTACGGTCATCATCAGATTCAGCTGGAACCCCTGTCGGTCCGGGAACGTATGAGCCAGGTACTGGCAAAGCTGAAGAGCGATCACTTTGTCGAGTTCAGCAGCCTGTTTGAATATTCTGAAGGCCGTTTGGGTGTTGTGGTTACCTTTCTGGCCCTATTGGAACTGATTAAGGAATCAATGGTGGATATGGTGCAGGAAAAAGCCTACGCATCCATTCATGTAAAGGCCAGAGCCGCCGTGGAGCAAGATGCAACAACTTGAACAAATTCTGGAAGCGGCACTTATGGCCGCCGCCAAACCACTAAGCCTGGATCAGCTACAGGCTATGTTTGATGAATTTGAGCAACCCGACCGACAGCAATTACGGGATGCTCTGCAAACACTGGAGCAGGCATTACACAATAGAGCGGTTGAACTGGTACAGATCAGTTCCGGCTACCGTATTCAGGTCCGAACCGAGTTTGCGCCCAGAGTGGCTCGTTTGTGGGAAGAAAAACCGGCCAAATACTCGCGCGCCCTGCTGGAAACGCTGGCTCTGATCGCCTACCGGCAGCCGGTAACCCGTGGTGATATTGAAGATATTCGCGGTGTCAGTGTCAGCAGCCACATTATCAAGACCTTACTGGAACGGGAATGGATACGCGTTGTGGGGCAAAGAGACGTGCCCGGTCGGCCATCGCTGTACGGTACAACACGAGCCTTTCTGGACTACTTTAATCTTAAGTCACTGGATGAACTGCCCACTCTGGCCGAGATTCGTGATCTGGATGCGATCAACCGGGAACTGGATTTTTCCGAACCCTGCAGTGACAGTACAGAACCCAATAGTGACAAGATCACGCAGGACGCAAGCCAGGCATCCCCGCTTGAAACAGACGCAGCAGGCAATGAGCCCCAAAATGAAGAAACACAAATCAAAGACACACAAACCGAAGACACACAAAACCCGGACACACAAAACCAGCACAGCCCGGCCGGATCACACTGACCCCGGTGAACGCGCGCAAAAAGTCCTGGCGGCAGCCGGACTGGGGTCCCGCCGGGAAATAGATCGTCTGCTACAAATGGGGCGAGTGCGTATCAATGGCCAGGTAGCGCAACCGGGTGATCGCATTCGCGTCAATGATCAAATTGTGCTGAATGGCCGGCGGGTCAGTCTGCGTCATGCCGAACAGCAACAAAACCGGGTCATTGTGTACAACAAGCCGGAAGGTGAACTGGTTACCCGTCACGATCCGGAAGGAAGGCCTACTGTTTTCCGGCATTTACCACGTTTGCGTCAGGCACGCTGGATATCGGTAGGGCGGCTGGACCTGAACAGCTCAGGGGTTTTGTTGCTGACAACCCATGGCGAACTGGCCAATCGGCTGATGCATCCGTCAACCCTTATCGAGCGTGAATATCTGGTGCGTATTCAAGGTGAGCTAAGTAATGAAGAGCGCCAGCAATTATTATCCGGAGTTGAACTGGATGATGGCCCGGCACGATTCAGCCTGATTGAACGGCATGCAGGAGAAGGTTTTAACCGCTGGTATCGGGTCATACTGAATGAAGGTCGTAATCGTGAAATCAGACGTATGTTCGAAGTGCTGGACAAACCGGTCAGCCGCCTGCTACGAACCCGCTATGGCAATATTATACTGGGCAGAAGGCAGGCTACCGGCAAGCACAGGGAGCTGCAGGAAGAAGAACTGCGGGGCTTGCAGGAATTGACCGGTGTGCCGCTGATACAATCACAGCCACCCAAACGCAAACATCATGGCTCACATCCGCTCAGTAAAAAACGCTATGGCGGGCCGTCCCGCAGGCGTTCATAAAACGGCTTTGTATTGCGGTTTATGGCGCAGCAACGCTGACCCATTGATTGCCGCTGGGAACATAATAATTGCCTTCACATTCGTGGTAACGAATACCATCTACATCAATAGTACGGCAGGATGGAGGTAATGTAGCCACAATGGTGCCGACCGCTATGGCGGTTACCGCAACCGCACCGGCAACGGCTGCACCTCCATAATAAGCATCACCCGCGTAGGAATGACGAGCTGCAGTTCTGCGGGATGTACGCCTTGCAGTACGCCGCACGCTGCGACGATAAGCGCTTGCCTCAGCCTGGTTGAAGCTCATCCAGCCACTGCTATGAATGTTGATGGAACCACCCACAAAGCCAGTGCCGGCAATAACTGCCAGGGATAATCCCATAAAAAAAGATTTGCGTGACATTATTGATCCCCTTGTGATTCGATAGCTTTTCGAAAAGCTTCCACTGTGACGGATTTAGTGCCTTTGGAAAGTTTTGGCTTAAAGTCACTGGCAGGTAACGCTGGATTGACCTTCCAGTTATTGAAGGTAACCGTGTATTGAGGGGCGGCGTAGATCCACTTGGAAGTGATGGTGTAACGGCAGGGCAAGGTTTCTTTCCCTTCTGACACCCATAATTGCCAGTCTACCTCTTTTGTACGAAAAGCCAGATGACGACAGGTGTTATTACCGATTTTTACACGATCAAGATAGGCCGATTCTTCGACAGCCTGCATCAGCGGAGTATAAGAATCTGTACTGATCAGATCCCGCGCGGGAAGTTCAGAACCAAGAACCCGGGTAGCCTCATTCAATGCGGCATCGATATCACCATTTACAGGCAGGTTGATAGACATGCCCAGATTTTTACTATAAACGAGCAGTTGTTTTCCGTTAAAGAAAGACTCCTGATCAGCGGAAGAGCCACTGCGTGAAATATACAGTTTATCAGGGCGCTGAATCTTGATGTGGCCGGATTTTAATACCGACATTTTGAAACCATCCCCCATAATCTGTTCATCGGACACATAAACATCGGTACTGAAGGACTTCAGGCTGCCCATATACTGGCTCATTTTTTTTAGTAATACGTCTGCCTCGGGGTCAAGCCTGGATGAGTCGTCGGCAATCACATGAACGCTTGCAGTGAGCAGTAAAACGGCATTTATACTGGCTGCAATCAGAGTTTTGGCATGGGCCATGGGGCGAACTCCTTACTTAGTGTCCGGCAGAAAACTCGCTATTTTCGAGGGGCTATGACCCCGCCCGCCGTCGAATTCAGTCAATTGCCTGCATTTTTGGCC
>JAHXHF010000323.1 GCA_025656895.1 gamma proteobacterium symbiont of Bathyaustriella thionipta | reverse complement strand
GGCCAAAAATGCAGGCAATTGACTGAATTCGACGGCGGGCGGGGTCATAGCCCCTCGAAAATAGCGAGTTTTCTGCCGGACACTATTTAGCAGTCAGGTTCTTGCCCGGACTCAGGCAATCTCGACCGCTTTCATGCTGAGACGGATACGACCCTGTTTGTCCACTTCCAGAACCTTGACTTTGATCACATCACCTTCAGACAGTTTATCACTGACTTTTTCTACCCGTTCTTCGCAGATCTGTGAGATGTGTACCAGACCGTCTTTACCGGGAAGAATGGTTACAAAAGCACCGAAGTCCATAATTTTGGCTACTTTACCTTCGTAGATGGTGCCTACTTCCACATCGGCCACAATCTGCTCGACACGTTTACGGGCATTGTCTCCGGCTATTTTATCCACCGAGAAAATTTTAACCATACCGCTGTCGTCCAGATCAACCGTAGCTCCGGTTTCTTCGGTAATGGAGCGAATGGTTGCGCCGCCTTTGCCGATCACATCACGAATCTTGTCCGGGTTGATCTTGAAGGTAACGATGCGCGGTGCATGCTCAGACATTTCTTCACGCGGTGCGGAAATGGCTTTATTCATTTCTCCAAGAATAAACAGGCGACCATCTTTGGCCTGTTCCAATGCAATCTGCATGATCTCTCTGGTAATGCCATCAATCTTGATATCCATCTGCAGAGCGTTGATACCGTCCGCTGTTCCGGCTACCTTGAAGTCCATATCACCCAGATGATCTTCATCACCCAGAATATCGGTCAGTACGGTGAAATCATCACCTTCCTTGATCAGCCCCATGGCAACACCGGCCACCGGTGCTTTGAGCGGCACACCGGCATCCATAAGTGCCAGACTGGTACCGCATACAGAAGCCATGGATGATGAACCATTGGATTCAGTAATTTCCGAGACCACACGTACCGAATAAGGAAAGTCTTCCATAGTCGGCATACTGGCCAGCACGCCGCGCTTGGCCAGACGACCATGACCAATTTCACGACGCTTGGGGCTGCCTACGCGACCGGTTTCGCCTACGCAGAAAGGAGGAAAGTTGTAATGCAGCATGAAAGGTTCGCGATAGGAACGATCCAGTGCATCAACAATCTGCGCGTCCCGCTCTGTGCCCAGGGTTGTGGTTACCAGAGCCTGAGTCTCACCCCGGGTAAACAGGGCAGAACCGTGGGTACGCGGTAAAACACCGGTACGTACGGTGATCGGGCGAACCGTTTTATGATCACGACCATCAATACGCGCTTCGCCCGCCAGAATACGGCTGCGAACAATTTTCTTTTTCAGTGAATCAATTTCAGCTTTTACTTCGGTATCATTCCACAAAGGTTCTTCGCCATCACACAAGGTGCTGACGGTGGCCGCAACCACTTCATCAACATGTGCGTAGCGTTGCATTTTATCGGCAATACTGTAAGCCTCGCTGATACCGTCACCGGCACTGGTCAGTACCGCATCAATCAGCTCTTCATCTTTCTCTGGCGGACTGTAGCTGCGGATATCCTTGCCGACTTCATCAGCCAGTTCCTGAATGGCTTTAATCGCCACCTGCATTTGTTCATGACCGAACAGCACCGCACCGAGCATGACTTCTTCCGACAGTGCGTTGGCTTCCGATTCAACCATCAGTACGGCATTTTCTGTACCGGCAACAACCAGATCCAGTTCACTGTCTTCATTCAGGCCGGTTTTATCGGCATTCAGAATGTATTCACCATTCTTGTAGCCAACCCGCGCTGCCCCAATCGGGCCGCTAAACGGCAAACCGGAAATAGCCAGTGCTGCAGAAACACCCAGCAGCGCCGGAATTTCAGGATCAACCAGAGGATTGAGTGACATAACCGTACAGATTACCTGCACTTCATCGGTATAGCCTTTCGGAAACAAGGGCCGTACCGGACGGTCAATCAGGCGGGAGGTTAGAATTTCTTTTTCTGAAGGACGTCCTTCACGGCGAAAAAATCCACCGGGAATCTTGCCTGCAGCGTAGGTTTTTTCCTGATAGTCAACCGTCAGTGGAAAAAAGTCCCGGCCGCCACGTGTATCCGGCAGGCCCACCACGGTGACTTGCACCACGGTGTCGTCCATGTCGATCATAACCGCGCCGTCAGCCTGACGAGCAATCTCACCGGTTTCCAGGGTAACGGTGTGCTGGCCGAACTGGAAGGATTTTGTAGTCGCTTTTAACATAATGTCCTCAGTAAGTTTCCTGAATTAACGACGCAAGCCGAGTGCTTCAATCAGCGTACGATAACGGTCTGCATCTTTACCCTTAAGGTAATCCAGCAGTTTACGACGTGAATTAACCATACGGATAAGCCCACGGCGTGAATGATTGTCCTGTTTGTGAACCTTGAAATGATCGGTCAGTTCAACAATGCGGGAGGTCAGCAAAGCTACCTGCACTTCGGCTGAACCGGTGTCATTGGGGGAGCGTTGAAATTTTTCAACGATGGCTTTTTTTTCTTCTGCGCTCATTGTCATGAGATAATCCTCTTACTGGATAAAAAATAAACCGCCATCCAACAATGAGTTCAGAAGGCGGTACCTACAAAATTGTGAGCGAATTATACGCTGCCCGGGCGGGCTTGTCTCTAGGAGACTGCCGGATTTGACCGATCGTAACAAGGAAAAGTCATTTTGAGTCCGTTTTTTCGTTCACTTGAAGCGAATAGTCATTCTATTCAACGAAACAACAGGCCAAAAGGGCTTTTCCACAGTAGATTAAGTTCGACAGACTCCCGCTCAAACTGTAATCAGTTTTTTCGGGGCTACCTTGCCATCATCGGCAATTTGTCCAACGCCCAGAAACAAGCCGGACTTGTCATACAGGCGCAACCATCCGGAAGTGGGCGCATTAGGTACCATAACCGCCTGTCCCTGACGCAGGTAAAAAGCCGAATCCGGTGACAGATTGACAGCCGGCCAGTGATTCAGCGCGCTATCAATAGGCAGCAACAGCTTATCCATCTCGATAAAACTGCCGCTGGCTGCGGCATCTTGAACCATAGCCATATCGACCAGATTGTCATCTGCATAAGAACCGACTGCGGTTCGGCGCAAAGCCGACACATGTGCGCCGCAGCCCAGCACCTTGCCGATGTCTTCTGCCAGGGTGCGTACATAAGTGCCCTTGGAGCAATGCACATCCAGTACAAATTCAGGCAGTTTCATTTCCACCAGCTGCAGGGAGTAGATCGTTATCTCACGCGGCTTGCGCTCAACCTCTATGCCCTGGCGAGCCAGTTTATACAGACGCTCGCCTTTGTGTTTGATGGCGGAATACATAGGCGGAAGCTGCTGAATAGGGCCACTGAACTGCGGCAGAACCGCTTCAATCGCTGCCTGATCCACATCACCCAATGGCTTTTCTTCAAGCACATCACCTTCCGCATCTGCGGTGGTAGTAGTCACACCCAGACGTACGGTTACACGGTATTTTTTATCCGCATCCAGAAGAAAGGTGGAAAGTTTGGTCGCTATACCAAAGCAAATCGGCAAAAGACCATTGGCCATAGGATCCAGACTGCCGGTATGCCCGGCTTTGCGGGCACGATACAGTTGCTTGACGGTTTGCAAAGCCGCATTGGATGTGACACCCAGCGGTTTGTCCAGTAACAGGATTCCGTTCAGATTTCGACCTGATTGTTTACGACGACCCACGTGTTATTACTCTTAAAAATATAGATTCAGTTGATTGTAATGTTGCCGTTTTTATTCGGAAATATCTTTATTGGCCTGACTGATGAGCGATTCCAGATGCTCACCCCGTTCTATGGATTCGTCATACACAAAATCCAGTGCCGGCACAATGCGCAAACTCATGCGCTGACCCAATTCATGGCGTAAAAAACCTTTGGCTCTGTTCAACACTTTTAACGGCTCATCCGCCTGCCCGTGCAGACCCACGCCGGTAATATAGACCTTGGCCCAGGAAAGATCCCGACTGACCCGCACATCCTGAATAGTCACAATGCCAATACGCGGATCTCTGATTTTATCCCGCACCAGTTCCGACAACTCACGTTGTATCTGCGTACCTACACGTTCGTGGCGTGCGTATTCTTTCAATGCCACACCCGGCAGATTGAATGGACGGCTTCCGCCATGCTCTGTGATGGAAACACTAGAGCGTACGCGCCACTTCAGTGCGTTCAAATACTTCGATCTGATCCCCGGGCTGTACGTCATTATAATTTTTCACGCCAATGCCGCATTCCATATCCTTGCGTACTTCAGCGGCTTCATCTTTGAAGCGACGCAGTGATTCCAGTTCACCCTCATAAACCACTACATTATCGCGTAAAACACGAATCGGGCTGCTGCGTTTGACCACGCCCTCGGTCACCATACAACCGGCAACGGCACCCAGTTTGGAGGAACGAAATACCTCACGTACCTGGGCAATACCGATAATTTCTTCACGAATTTCCGGTGTCAACATGCCGCTCAGAGCTTGTGTTACATCATCCACAACTTCATAAATGATGCTGTAATAACGCATGTCAATGCCCTGCTCTTCGACAATACGCCGCGCACTGGCATCGGCACGTACATTAAAACCGATAATAACCGCACCTGAAGTCACCGCCAGATTGGCATCAGATTCATTAATGCCGCCAACGCCCGCGCTGATAACATTCACACGCGCTTCGTCACTGCCGATTTTCTGTAAAGACTGACTTAATGCCTCGGCACTGCCCTGCACATCGGCCTTGATCAGAACATTGACTTCCAGTACTTCACCTTGTGTCATACGGTTGAACATCTGATCCAGTTTGGCGGCTTTTTCTGCAGCCAGACGAGTATCGCGAAATTTTTCCTGACGATGCGCGGCCAGTTCCCTGGCTTTTCTTTCATTCGGCACCACCACCAGATCATCACCCGCATCCGGCACACCGGATAAACCCAGTAACTGCACCGGAATGGAAGGCCCGGCTGATTTGATCTGCTGACCATTTTCATCAATCAAGGCACGTACACGCCCGTATTCCTTGCCGCTGACTACGCTGTCGCCTTTATTCAACTCGCCCGACTGTACCAGTACGGTAGCAACCGGTCCGCGACCTTTATCCAGGCTGGACTCCACAATGGCACCTTGCGCCGGGCCGGTCGGTATGGCTTTTAATTCCAGTACTTCCGATTGCAGTTGTACCGCATCCAGCAGTTCATCTATGCCTTCACCGGTCAAAGCCGATACGCGCACAAACATGGTGTCACCACCCCATTCTTCCGGGGCTACTTCATGTTGCGACAATTCCTGCATAACCCGATCCGGGTTGGCGTCCGGTTTATCAATTTTGTTAACAGCCACCACCATGGGTACACCGGCGGCTTTGGAGTGTTGTACGGCTTCCAGTGTTTGCGGCATGACGCCATCATCTGCGGAAACCACCAGAATAACCAGATCGGTTACCTGCGCGCCGCGTGCCCGCATGGCGGTAAAGGCGGCATGTCCCGGGGTATCCAGAAAAGTGATGCCACCCTTGTCGGTATCTACATGGTAAGCACCGATATGCTGGGTAATACCACCCGCTTCACCTTCGGTTACCTTGCTGCGACGGATATAATCCAGTAACGAGGTTTTGCCGTGATCAACATGCCCCATAATGGTGACAACCGGTGAGCGTGGATCGCCAACCTGTTCGGTTTTTTTGCTGCTTACCAGCAGTTGATCTTCAATACTGTCCTGCTTCTGCTCAACCGGGTTATGCCCCATTTCTTCGACAACCAGAGTAGCCGTATCGGCATCCAGTACCTGATTGATAGTGACCATCATGCCCATGCCCATCAAAGCCTTGATGACTTCCGGTGCTTTGACCGACATATTTTTAGCCAGATCACCCACTGAAATATTTTCAGGTATTTCTACATCATGCACAACCGGCTCGGTTGGTTTTACAAAACCATGCTGCTGATCGGTAACCACCGGAGCACCACGACGCGGTTTACCTTTTTTCTTACGCTTGCCACGCTTATCGGCGGCCACATGCAGTTCACGGCGCGGCGTACCTTTATTCTCTTTTTCACGTTTTTCACGCGGATCAACACGGTGATCTTTATTATCACGACCACCCGGGCGTTTGTCTTCTTTCTTTTGTTTGGCCTCGGCCGCTTCTTTGACTTTACGTGCTTCAGCGGCTTCCTGCTCGGCTGCCTTCTTTTCTTTCAAGGCGGTACTTTCCTGCTTGCGACGCGCTTCTTCATCACTGCGGCTTTGTTCAGCCGCCCGGCGTGCTTCGTTTTCAGCGGCAATGCGGGCGCGCTCGGCATCCTGTTCGGCCAAAGCGGCTTTTGCCGCATCAACATTCAGCGAGCCGTCAGCCGTATTCACCGATGGGGTGCCGGGTTTAAGCAAGGTACGCTTGCGTCGAACTTCAACATTGACCACTTTGCTGCCAGAAGTGCGGCGTGATTGCGCGCGCGGCTGACGCAGTTCGCTGACCGCTTTACGTTTCAGGGTAATGCGGCTCTTGGCTGATGTTTCCTCGGTCTTGCCATGACTGCGGCGCAGAAATTCCAGCAGCCGGCGTTTTTCATCCTCGCTGACCAGATCACTTTCGGCTGACTTGCTAATACCCGACTCAGCCAATTGCGTTAGCAATCGATCCGGTGATACACCGATAACACCCGCCAGTTGTTTTACACTCACATCACTCATTGCAACTACTCCCGCCGAACCCTGTTATTGCTGATCCTGCTCTTGATCCGCGAACCAGGGTTCGCGTGCTTTCATAATCAATGCACTGGCGATGTCTTCCGGCATATCCTGTATTTCAATTAATTCATCCGTGGCCAGTTCCGCCAGATCATCCATGCTACAGACACCTTTTGCCGCCAACGTATGCGCCAGTTCATCCGACATGCCTTCCATCTTCAGCAAATCTTCCTGGGGCTCGCCGGCTTCCGGTGTTTCTTCCTGTGCAATCGCCCGGGTAAGCAAAATCTCACCCGCCCGATTACGCAATTCTTCAACCATGTTGCTGTCGAATTCCTCAATATTGAGCATTTCTTCAATCGGCACGTAGGCTACTTCTTCCAGGGTTGAGAAACCTTCCTGCACCAGAATGTTGGCTATTTCTTCATCCACATCCAGCGCCTGCATAAATTTTTCAATCAACTTACGCGCTTCTTCATCACCCTTGTCAGCCGCTTCCTGCTCGGTCATGACATTCAGTTCCCAACCGGTTAACTGGCTGGCCAGACGAATATTCTGACCACCACGGCCAATCGCCTGAGATAAATTATCTTCTTCTACCGCAATATCCATGCTGTGCTTGTCTTCATCCACAACTACAGATAAAACTTCGGCTGGCGCCATGGCATTAATCACGAATTGTGCCGGATTACTGTCCCAGGTGATGATATCCACCCGCTCACCGGCCAGTTCATTGGAAACTGCCTGTACACGGGAACCCCGCATACCCACGCAGGCACCGACCGGATCAATGCGCGGATCACTGGTACGTACCGCTATTTTTGCGCGCAAGCCGGGGTCACGAGCCGCACCGACGATATCAATCAGCCCTTCACCCACTTCCGGCACTTCAATTTTGAACAGCTCCACAATCAGTTCGGGACGGGTGCGGCTGACAAAAAGCTGCGGTCCGCGCAACTCTTCGCTGACTTCATAAAGATAGCCGCGAACACGGTCACCCGGTCGCGCGGTTTCTCGCGGAATCATGCTTTGCTTGGCCACGAAGGCTTCTGCATTGTTACCCAGATCAATAATCAGATTACCGCGCTCGGCCCGTTTCACTATGCCGCTGACCAGTTCGCCTTCACGACCACGGAAGGAATCAACAACCCGCATACGCTCGGCTTCACGGATTTTCTGAACGATGACCTGCTTGGCCGTCTGCGCGGCAATTCGACCGAATTCAGCCGGTTCAATCTGTTCCTCGATAAAGCCACCCGGCTCAATATCAGGTTCAAGAAATTTAGCCGCCTCAAAAGTTATCTGACGCTCGGGAAACTCTATTTCGACACCTTCTTCGCTGTCATCAACGGCTTCCCAGCGACGGTAGCAAGTATCCGCGTATTCTCCGCTTTCACGGTCAATAGCAACGCGCACATCAATGTTGCCGCCGTGTTTTTTACGCGTAGCCGAAGCCAGTGCAGCTTCTACCGCCTGAAAAACCAGCTCTTTGTCCACGCCACGTTCATTTGAAAAAACGTCAATTACCAGCAGAATATCTTTGCTCATGAAGGTATTATCCAGTCTTTACTTAAATATAAAATACAAAAACTCTTTAAAAACAGTTAACTGTGAAAAGGATCCAGACGGGCACTTTCTATCTGCTGCATAGGCAGATACGCCGGTCCTTCATCAATCTCAACAACCACTTCATCCTTATCCGCACTGACCAGCTTACCGGCAAAGCGTTTACGACCCAGCAAAGCCATGCGCAGACGAATTTTTACCCGCTGCCCGATAAAACGCTGGTAATGCTCCAGTTTGAACAAAGGTCTGTCCGCGCCAGGCGAAGAAACCTCCAGACTGTAGTTGCCGCTAAGCGGTTCTTCCACATCCAGCAGCGCACTCAGCTGACGGCTGACCTGCTGGCAATCTTGCAGGCCGATCCCTTGCGGCGCATCAATATAAACCCGCAACAGGCGACCTGAACCCTGATTTAACAGCTGCAAGCCCAGCAGTTCGTAGCCCAAACCTGCGACCACCGGCTGTAACAGCCCCAGCAATTTATCCGACTCACCCGTCATCATTTATTCATTCATGCCATAAAAAAAGGGCCTAACGGCCCAGCACTTTACAATCAAAACTCAATAGGGTTCTGACTAGCCGAACATTATAGTCTGCTGCTCGAAGCTAAACAACCACAATCACAGTTTCTACTAGGGCAATCGGGCTTAAAACAGCTTGATTCTAGAAATTACATAAGGTATTAGGTGTATCCTTTTGAATAAAGGGTAGAC
>JAHXHF010000398.1 GCA_025656895.1 gamma proteobacterium symbiont of Bathyaustriella thionipta | reverse complement strand
ATGGACCCCGCCAACAGTGATGAAGCCCTGCGGGAAGTGGCGCTGGATTTACAGGAAGGCGCCGACATGGTGATGGTAAAACCCGGCATGCCCTATCTGGATATTGTGCAACGGGTCAAACAGGATCTGGCCGTACCCACCTTTGTGTATCAGGTCAGTGGTGAATACGCCATGCTGAAAGCGGCCGCGCAAAATGGCTGGCTGGATGAACGCGCGGTGGTGATGGAATCACTGCTCAGCATGAAGCGAGCGGGAGCCGATGGTATCCTGACCTACTACGCCAAATCAGTGGCTAAATGGCTAAGTGAATAAGCCTATGAGCCAGAAACCCGATCGCTATGCTGTCATCGGCAACCCCATTGCACACAGCAAATCCCCCCAAATCCACTCGGCTTTTGCTGAACAAAGTGGTGAATTACTGGAATACACCCGCATTCTGGGGGAAAAGGAAAATTTCGCCCATCATGTGCATGACTTCATACGTAACAGTGGGCGAGGACTGAATGTTACCGTACCGTTCAAACAGGATGCCTGGCAACTGGTGAATGAACACATCGGCAGTGCCGCTTTGGCCGGCGCGGTCAACACCATTATTCTGACCGAAAACGGCCAACTGCAGGGAGCCAATACCGACGGCATCGGCCTGGTGCGTGATCTGGCCAACAACCATGAAGTAGAATTGGCTGGCAAAGATATTCTCATACTGGGTGCCGGTGGTGCCAGCCGGGGTATTCTGGCTGCGCTGCTGGAACAGCAGCCCGCCCATGTGCTCATCGCCAACCGCACCGCCAGCAAAGCACAGGATATGGCACTGGAGTTTCAATCACTCGGAGAAATCAGCGGCAGCGGTCTGCAAAACCTGAAGTCACAAAATTTTGACATCATCATCAATGCCACATCGGCCGGACTGAACGACCGGATTCCCGACATCCCTGACACGCTGCTGCGCCAGAACGGCGTATGTTATGACCTGATGTACGCCGACAAAGCCACCGCCTTCGTGCGCTGGGGACAACAACACAAAGCCCGATTGTCTCTGGACGGACTGGGCATGCTGGTAGAACAGGCCGCCGAATCATTCTTTCTGTGGCGCGGGGTACACCCGCAAACGGCCCCCGTTATTAAAATGCTGCGCCCCTGAAAATATCCGCCGGGCTTTCTGCATCAGGATTTGTATAGTTGAGCTTGAAAAGTCCTGTATATTTTATCCCTCGGGTTATTCCAGCAGTACGTATAAAAGCCACATCCATTAATAAAACCGCTGTTCCTCCGCATTCACATCCCGGCTGTAAAACAGTATCATCCTGATTCATCATTTTTTGGGCTGGCATGAATATTCATCTGATTGATCTACTTTATATATTGGCCGCCTACCTGCTGGGTTCTATTTCCAGTGCCATTCTGGTGTGCAAGCTGATGCGCCTGCCCGATCCGCGCAGCCAGGGTTCCAACAATCCCGGCGCTACCAATGTGTTGCGCATTGGTGGCAAAAAAGCCGCTTTGCTGACTCTGCTGGGTGATAACCTGAAAGGTTTTCTGCCGGTATTCCTGGCCGTGCATTATCAATTTTCGGCCGAACTGGTCGCTCTGATCGGGCTGGCGGCTTTTTGTGGCCATCTGTTTCCGCTGTTTTTCGGCTTCAAGGGCGGCAAAGGCGTCGCCACTGCTTTTGGGGTTTATTTTGGTCTGTACTGGCTCATCGGCCTGATCATTCTCGGCATCTGGTTACTGATGGCTGCGCTGTTCCGTTATTCATCGCTGGCCGCCCTGACCGCTATGGCCTGCTCACCGCTGGTGGTCTGGTATTTTTTTCCATCAGCGTTCGCCGTTACTGTGTACGCGCTGATGGTACTGATGCTGATCGGGCGACACCACGCCAATATTAAAAAACTGCTGGCCGGTGAAGAAAGCCGCATCGGTAAAAAAACGCCCCCACCCGGAGATTCGATATGAAAACCATTCTTAGTGCCCTGCTGCTACTGCTGAGCAATAACCTGCTGGCTGCCGGAAAAAGTATTCCCGATCACCCTGTACAGCAGATTATGGACAATGTGTTCATGATTGAAGGCCCGCGTGAAATGCCCAACCCGCAAAACCGGGGCTTCATGAACAACCCGGCTTTTATCATAAGCAGCAACAGCGTTGTGGTCATTGATCCCGGCGCCACTCTGCAAGTGGGTGAAATGCTGGTACGCGCTATCAAAAGTACAACCGACAAACCGGTTGTAGCCGTGTTCGATACCCATGTGCATGGTGACCACTGGCTGGGCAATCAGGCCATTGTCGAACATTGGCCGGATGTGAAAATTTATGGCCATCCTGTTATGCGCTCCATGATTGACAAAGGTGCCGGAGATGAGTGGGTCAGCCGCATGAATACCCTGACCGAAGGAGCCAGCAAGGGAACCCGGGTGGTTGCTCCGAATGCGGACGCAAAACAGCAGGACAGCTTCATCATCGACGGCTTGCAATTCAAGATTCATCATTACGGCCAGGCACATACGCTGACTGACATCATGATTGAAGTACCGCAAAAGAATTTGCTGTTCGCCGGCGACAATGTGACCTATAAACGCATTCCCCGCATGACGGATGGCAGCTTTCCGGGCAATATTGCGGCCGTTGAACACATCATGCAAAACGATATAAAACTGTATGTTCCCGGCCATGGCCCGGTGGGTGGCCCGGAAGTTCCACAAGCCTATATGCGCTACCTGAGCACTCTGTACAACAAGGTACAGGAATTGTATGAAGAAGGCTTGAGTGACTTTGAAATGAAAGACCAGGTAGTGGCAGAACTGAGTGAATTTCAGGACTGGGCCGGCTTTGATGAACAGATTGGCAAGCACATTAATCTGGCCTGGATGGAGATTGAAGCTGGCGAGTTTGACTGATTCGCTTCAGGCCGGCGGCAACTCATCCAGCGGCCAGCGTGCCTTGGGCTGAAACCCCAGATCACTGTGCTGACCGGCCCGCAGACGCTGGTAACCGGCATAGGCAATCATGGCGCCATTATCGGTACAAAATTCGGTACGCGGATAAAACAGCCGTGCTGATTCCGTATCCGCCATTTTCCGCATACGCTCACGCAGTCGCTGGTTGGCACTGACACCACCCGCCAGCACCAAAGCCCCTGCCGATGTTGCCTGTAACGCACGCCGGCATTTAATCACCAGCGTTTCGGCAACTGCCACTTCAAATGCCAGCGCAATATCGGCTTTGGTTTGCAAATCAGCCTGCGGATGTTTTTGCAGGGTATTCAGAGCAAAAGTCTTCAAGCCGGAAAAACTGAAATCCATGCCCGGCCGGTCGGTCATCGGGCGCGGAAAACGAAAACGCCCCGCCACGCCCTGCAATGCCAGTCGTGCCAGTTCCGGGCCGCCGGGATAAGGCAGCCCCAGCATCTTGGCGGTTTTGTCGAAAGCCTCCCCCGCCGCATCATCCAGGGTGTCGCCCAGCAGGCGATAATCGCCCACAGCGCGTACATCCACCAGTTGCGTATGGCCGCCCGATACCAGCAAAGCCACAAAAGGAAAGTCGGGAGCAGGCGTTTCCAATGCCGGTGCCAGCAAGTGCCCCTCCATGTGATGCACCGCAATGGCAGGAATTTGCAAGGCCCAGGCCAACGAGCGCCCGATGGCACAACCCACCATCAAAGCACCCATCAGACCGGGTCCGGCCGTATAGGCGATGGCCTCAATATCCGTGCGCTGCATACCGGTTTCATCCAGCAGCCCCTTAATCAGGGGTATCGCCTTGCGCACATGGTCGCGTGAAGCCAGTTCCGGCACCACACCGCCATATTCCCGGTGTACCTCAATCTGGCTGAACAGACGATGCCCCAGCAAGCCCTGCTTGCCGTCATACAGCGCTACTGCGGTTTCGTCGCATGAAGTTTCAATACCCAATACGGCCAAGTGCCTGACTCCTGTTGCTGATCGTTGCAATTAGTTGGCGAAAGCATTAGAATTTCGCGTTCTTTGTCCCTCCGACACTTAACATGCGGTTAAGCGGGGCAGGACGATTATAAACCTGATCAGGATTAACTGTAGACATGCCATTCGTTAGAGTAAAAGAAAACGAGCCATTTGAAGTCGCCATGCGACGTTTTAAACGTTCCTGCGAAAAAGCCGGTGTACTGGCTGAAGTTCGCCGTCGTGAGTTCTTTGAAAAACCCACCTGGGAACGCAAACGTAAAGCAGCCGCCGCGGTGAAACGCAGCCAGAAAAAAGTCAGCCGCGAATCCAACCGCTGGGAACGCCGTTACTAAGCCCGCTTGCAGTCACCAGCATGAAACAACGTATTATTTCTGATATGAAGGCCGCCATGAAGGCGGGCGAAAAGCCTCGTCTGGGCACCATTCGCCTCATTACTGCGGCTATCAAGCAGGTTGAGGTTGATGAACGTCGCGAGCTTTCCGATGACGACATTCTCGCCATTCTTAACCGCATGGTTAAGCAGCGCCGTGATTCCATCAGCCAATACGAAAAAGCCGATCGCCAGGATCTGGCCGATCAGGAAATCTTTGAGCTGGATCTGATCCAGACCTACCTGCCGGCACAATTAAGCGAAGCCGAAATCAAACAGGCGGTTGAAAATGCCGTTAAAGATTCTGGCGCTGCCAGTATGCGCGATATGGGCAAGGTCATGGGTTTGCTGAATGCCAGCCTGCAGGGTCGGGCGGATATGAGCAAAGTCAGCGGTCTGGTGAAACAGGCGCTGAGCTAGAAAATCGTCCGTTTTCGCTTTGCTCTCCCGCTAGACAGCCTATGCTAATCTCATGGGCGGCCACATACCAGAACAATTCATTGACCAACTGCTAGGCCGTATCGATATTGTCGATATTGTTGACGCGCGCGTTGCGCTGAAAAAATCGGGTCAGGACTACTCCGCCTGCTGCCCCTTTCATAACGAAAAAACCCCGTCTTTCACGGTCAGCCAGAAAAAACAGTTCTATCACTGCTTTGGTTGTGGCGCGCATGGCAGCGCCATAGGCTTTCTGATGGAACATGATGGCTACAGCTTTCCTGAAGCCATTGAAGAACTGGCCGAACAGGCCGGTCTTGAAATACCCAGAGAACCATCCGCCCTGCATTCTCAAACCAACGATTCCGACCTGTATGAACTCTTGTCACAAACCAGCCGCTGGTATCAGCAACAATTACGCAGCCACGCGCAAAAGCAGACAGCGCTTGACTATCTGAAACAACGTGGCCTCAACGGTGAAATTGCCGCCACCTTTGCCATTGGCTACGCACCGCCCGGCTGGGATAATCTACTGCATTCTGTTGGCACGGACAAAATCCCCCTGCTGCGCCGTGCCGGACTTATTTCCGAGCCAGACAGCGGCAAACGCTATGATCGCTTCCGCGAACGCATCATGTTTCCCATTCGTGACCGGCGCGGGCGCACCATCGGCTTTGGCGGGCGCATACTGGACGATGGCTCACCCAAATATCTCAACTCTCCTGAAACCGAAGTTTTCCATAAAGGACGCGAACTCTACGGACTGTATGAAGCGCGCAAGGCCAATCGTAAACTGGCCCATCTGCTGGTTGTGGAAGGCTATATGGACGTGGTGGCGCTGACCCAATTCGGCATAAGCTGCAGCGTTGCCACGCTGGGCACAGCCACCACCGCAGCGCAACTGGAACTGATGTTTCGCAGCGCCCCCCTGGTCATTTTTTGTTTTGACGGCGATCAGGCCGGCCAGAAAGCCGCCTGGAAAGCCCTGCAAACTGCCCTGCCACTGTTACGCGAGGGTCGCCAGGTCAGCTTTCTGATTTTGCCGCAGGGCGAAGACCCGGACACACTGGTACGCCGCATCGGCGCTGAAGACTTCAGCACGCAATTAAATCAGGCCACGCCGCTCAGCCAGTTCTTTTTCCAGCAACTACAGCAGCAAACCGGCCTGGACTCTGCGGAAGCCCGTGCACGTCTGGCCGAACTGGCGCGCCCGCTGATCACACAAATTCCTGCAGACATGCTGCAACAAACGCTGTGGACCGAGCTTTCCCGCCTGACCGGCATCAAAACAGACCTGCTGACCGTGCAACCCGCCGCAAAACAGCCAGCGCAACGCACACGCCCGTCCCAACAAAGCCGCTCGCGCCGCTCTGCCCTGCGTACCGCGGTCACACTACTGCTACAGCATCCACAAGCCGCTCAAACCCTCAGTGGGGAACACGCCTGGCCGCAACTGCAAATGCCCGGAATAGAAATACTCAGCCGATTACTTGAAATACTGCGCATAACACCTAATCTTACTACAGGCGCTCTGATTGAACATTGGCGCGATCAACCGGAATACGACTTTTTAAGCCAGATGGCCAGCGCATCTATTGATGTTCCGGCCGCCGGCGTGGAAGCTGAACTGAACGGCGCACTGCAACGCCTGACCCAGGAACAGCAGCAACGTGAAGTAGCCGATTTGATTGAACGCTCAAAACACAGCGTATTAAATGCCGAACAAAAGGAGCGACTGCAGATTTTGCTGCAACGCCAGAACGATGCATAACACTCATCTTCTGGCTGATTTTAAAGAATTGTGCTAGAATGGCCGGTTCTTCGCGTTAATTTTTAAGTGGTTTCAAACCCAGGGTGCTTGAGTGGAAGAACAATCCAGAATTAAACAGCTGATCATTCGTGGCAAAGAACAGGGCTATCTAACCTTTGCCGAAGTCAACGACCATCTGCCTCCCGGTATCATTGAAGCGGATCAGATCGAAGACATTATTCGCATGATTAACGAAATGGGCATCTCGGTACACGAGACCGCGCCGGATAAAGATGACCAGACGCTCAGCGATTCTGCCGTATCCACCGATGATGACGCGGTAGATGCCGCCGCCGCTGCACTAGCAGCGGTAGACAGTGAATTTGGCCGCACCACGGACCCGGTACGCATGTACATGCGCGAAATGGGAACTGTGGAACTGCTCACCCGTGAAGGCGAACTGAGCATTGCCAAGCGTATTGAAAACGGCCTGTATCAGGTTACTGACGCACTCAGCCTGTTTCCTACCGCCATCAGTACCCTGCTTGACCTGATCGAAGAAATCGAAAACATGGAAAAGCGTGTGACCGATGTGGTGGTTGATACGATCGACCCCTTTGCCGAACCCATTATTGCCAACCCCAACAGCAAACCGGCCGTAGAAGAGGAAGTGGACCAGGTCGCTCTCGATAAAGAGAAAATGGATCGGGTACAGAAAAAAATAGCCGAACTGCGCAAGCACCAGAAAACCGCTAATAACAATCTAAAACGCTACGGCAAAACCGACAAAAAGACCACCAATGCCTGCGATCGAGCCGCCCGTGCTTTCATCGAAATGAAGCTGGCTCCGGTTGTTTTTCACATGCTGGTTGGCAAATTACGCAGCAGCATTGAACTTATTCGACGCCAGGAACGCAGCATCATGAGCCTGTGCGTACAAGAATGCGGTATGCCACGCAAAGAATTCATCACCACTTTTCCGGAAAATGAAACCAATCTGGACTGGGTGGAAGAGCAGATCAACAGTGGCAAAGCCTGGGGCGAACGACTCAAGCAGCAACGCACTGAAATTCTGCGCTGCCAGCGCAAACTGATCAACATGGAAACCGACGTCTGCCTGACCATTGGCGAACTTAAAGAAGTCAATCGCAAAATGTCTATCGGCGAGGCCAAAGCACGCCGCGCCAAAAAAGAAATGATTGAAGCCAACCTGCGTCTGGTCATCTCTATCGCCAAAAAATACACCAACCGGGGCCTGCAATTCCTGGATTTAATCCAGGAAGGCAATATCGGCCTGATGAAAGCCGTAGACAAATTTGAATACCGCCGGGGCTATAAATTCTCCACCTATGCCACCTGGTGGATTCGTCAGGCCATTACCCGCTCTATTGCGGATCAGGCGCGCACCATCCGTATTCCGGTACACATGATTGAAACCATCAATAAACTGAACCGCATCTCACGGCAGATGATTCAGGAAATGGGCCGCGAACCCACACCGGATGAACTGGCCGAACGCATGGAAATGCCGGAAGACAAAGTGCGCAAAGTACTCAAGATTGCCAAAGAACCCATCTCTATGGAAACCCCCATCGGTGATGATGAAGATTCACACCTGGGTGATTTCATTGAAGATACCGGCGTGCAATCACCGCTGGATTCAGCCACCACCGAAGGACTGCGGGAATCCACCCAGAACATGCTGGCCGGCCTCACCTCACGGGAAGCCAAGGTACTGCGCATGCGCTTCGGCATCGACATGAACACCGACCACACGCTGGAAGAAGTCGGCAAACAATTCGACGTTACCCGTGAGCGCATCCGCCAGATTGAAGCCAAGGCGTTGCGTAAATTGCGCCACCCGTCCCGCTCCGAACAGTTACGCACCTATGTAGAGGAATAACCCGCAACAGAGCTACTAAACGGCTCGCACAAAAAACAACACTTTCACCTCACCGGGTTTGAATCTATAATAACCCGCTGTCAGCTTGCAGCTGTTACGCAAACTGAAACCCGCCCTTTACCGGGCCCTTAGCTCAGTTGGTTAGAGCAGGGGACTCATAATCCCTTGGTCGTAGGTTCGAGTCCTACAGGGCCCACCATTTTATTAAAATACTCCGCACCATTAACAAATCAGGTCGCCTCTGTACGAACACAGAAAGAGCGCTATACCGAGTAAGGAATGGGATATTTTGCCTTGGGTAACTCACCGCCTGGTGGCCCATAATCTAATACCGTCCCGCAAAATGTTAGGTCACGAATTCTTATGGAAATAAAATATTTACCGACATTTGGAAATCAATATTTAGCTGTATTAACTATATATGCAAAATCGCCATTTTTGCTTATAACTAGTCTGATATTTCCTGCAGCTGGATTATTCATGCTGATTTGCATTTTATTAGGAATCAATGAACAACCATCTTTTTTTGAAATAATAATTATTCCATTAGCATTTGGCTTTACACCAATTTTCACAGCCCTTTCCGTATTTTTAGCGCGTCGCAAAAATAAAACCATAGGTGGTAAACAAATACCTGATTACCCCTAAGGCTCAGCTACTGAGCCACCACCTGTAGGATAATACTCCTATCAACTTGATGGGAGAAAGAAAATGGCTAA
>JAHXHF010000165.1 GCA_025656895.1 gamma proteobacterium symbiont of Bathyaustriella thionipta | reverse complement strand
CAATCCTGTCAATGAAAACCAGCAAGGGGCTGACATGAAACTTGCTGCTTAAATGAAGCATTTAGGCGAAAAGTATGTTGACACCTACCGTGCCGGCTTTTCCGAAAAATCCCGAACCATGCTGCGAGAGCGTATTCAGGGCGATACCGCCGTAGTGCTGGTTTCGCATAGCGCACCACAAATCTGTGCCTTATGTGAGCGGGCCGCGTGGATAGAACATGGACGTTTACAAATGCTGGGTGATGCGGAAACAGTGATTGATGCCTATAACGAGGCCATTAAAAGCCATGCAAAAGTATGAATATTCCATTGCTCAGTGTTGTGGTTGTTAACTGGAATGCCGGAGCCTGGTTATCAGAGTGCGCCAGCCGGTTGTTCAATTCGGATACAGACCTGGCGCTGTGGGTGGTGGATAATGCTTCCAGTGATAACAGCATAGAGCAGTTGCGTGAGCGCTATGCGCACGAATCCCGTCTGCATATTATTCAAAACCATCATAATCGGGGCTTTGCGGCCGCCTGTAATCAGGGCATTGAGAGCAGTCAAAGTGACTTTATCCTGTTGCTGAATCCGGATTGTCTGGTCGAAGAAAACACATTATCTGTACTGCTTGAATTGCTGCAAAAACAGCATGATATTGCCATGCTGGGCTGTCGCATTGTGGATCAGAACGGTAAGGAGGATGGTAACGCCAATCGTCCCTTGCCCACACCCAAACGTGTGCGTGAAGCCCTGTTTCATCCACAAGCCCTGTTCAGTGAAGCGGGTCGGTCGGTAACACAGCAAGGCTTGCAATTCAGTGAATGTATTTCCGGTTCCTTTATGCTGGCACGACGCACCGCAGTTGAACAGGTTGGCCTGCTGGATGAAAATTATTTCATGCACTGGGAGGATGTGGACTGGTGCATGCGCTTTCAAAAACAGGGGCTGAAACTGGCCTACGCGCCACAAGTGAGTGTCACCCATATCGGCGGAGTCTGCTCCACCCGGACACCTTACCGGATACTCTGGTACAAACAGAAAGGTCTGCTGAAATATCTGCATAAATTTGCTGAGGATGACTACACATTCGGCCTGAAAATTCTTTTGCATCTGGGTTTGCCGCTGCGTTTTTCCTTACTGGTTTTAAACAGCTGGCTAAAGCGATTAACCCCATGAAAGCTACCCGAATTCTGTTGACAGGAGCCAGCAGCCCATCAGGAATGGCGCTTCTGTCGGCCCTGCAAAGTCAGGCAGATACAGCGGTTAGCGCGGTTTCCCGTCAGCGACAAAATAAAATGTCTGGAATCGACTGGCTGCAGGCCGATTTTTCGACAGCGGGTGTGCTGGCCGGGCTGATGAAATCGGCCGACAGGCTGGTACACATGGCCGGTTTGCCATTACTGGCAGCGGAACTGAAGGAACTGAAATCCAGCCATATCCGGCAGATAATCGCCTTCAGCACCAGCAGTGTTCTGACCAAAAAGTATTCGCCGAACCGCGTCGAAAGTGAGTTGATTCAATCCATAGCCCGGGCAGAACAACAACTGCTGACATTCTGTGAGTCCCGAAATATCAGCCTGAGTATTATTCGCCCAACCCTGATCTGGGGGGCCGGGCGCGACAGGAATGTAAGCCGCATTGCCCGGTGGGCGGCATCACAGCGTATTTTTCCGTCCTATCGCGGTCTCAGCGGTTTGCGCCAGCCGGTACATGTGGAAGATCTGGCTTCACTGGTGATCAGGCTTATGCAGACGGAAACAAAAGGCAGGCAGGTGTTTGTAGCCGCTGGTGGAGAAATACTGAATTATCGTCAGATGGTAAGCCGAATCTACGCAACGCTGGCAAAAAAACCGGTTTTCCTGCCGCTGCCGGCCTGGATAGTGGATAGAGCGGTTCACTGGCCCACTTCAATACAGCCCACCCTGGTTATGCTGCAACGCACCCGGCTGGATATGGTCTTTGAGCGCAATCCATTACTGGATGAACTGGACTGGCATGCGCGTGGTTTTGATCCGGATCAGCAAGCCCTGGGATTATAAAACGACTATTTTTTAACTGCTTTTTTTCTCGAAGGTCTTTTTTTAGTGGAGTGTTTTTTGCTGGCAATAACCGGCTTGTTATCCAGAACAGCATCACTCATCAGGTGACCGTCCGAGCGGGTTATGGTGCGCATTTCTCCGCGTAAATCACGTAGTGCTTCAGCCACTTCTCCAATATTTTCCTGGGTTCTGAGGTCAATGGACAGTTTGCCATCCATGGAAAGAATCAGCGGGTGAATGCTCTTTTCAAATACATCGGCAATGGCGGTGAGTAATTTGTCGATACCGGGAACCGGCTCATTGATGACTTCGACCTGATAGGAAAAGTCAGACAGGCCGTGAGCGATCTGGCCAAGAGCCTCAACCAGCTGTTCCTGCTTGCGCTCGTCATTATCGCTCTTGAAACCCTGTTCCAGTAACGGTGCCAGTTGTGACAGGCTGTCATTGATAGCCTGCAGTTTGCCCTGTAGTTGAGTGGCGGAATCGGCATCGTCAACAAAGCCCTGTTTCAGTTGCTGTCCCATTTGTGACAGATTGTCATTGATGGAAAGCAGTTGTCCGACCAGTTTGTTGCCGGTATCGGCCTCGTCACCCCCCATGGCCTGATTGCGGCGGTAGTCATCCAGAATCTTGTGCCAGCGTTGTTTCTCTTCATCGGTCTGGTTGCCGCGTAATTCGGCCAGTTTCAACAGGTTTTCTTCAGCGCCGGAGGTTAACAGCTGCGCTTCACCCAGATAATGATCGGAAATCATTTGCATGAGCTCCTCGTCATTCATCACGGCCGAGACCTTTTCCGCCATCTTGTTCATATTACGGTAACTGCCTTGCAGTTTGAATACGGGTTCGGTGCGGTAGCGGTCATTCTGCGCGGCGGAAACAATGTATTGCTGGTTGACGGCCAGCACGATTTTTTGCACTTGAAAAAGCTTTTTCAGGACACGGCTGATCTCGTTGATTTCAGCGCCGCTATATTGATGTGACAGGTCGGTGCTGGCAATATTCCTGCCGCGCGCCATCTCCATCAGTTTGTAAACATCCTCCATCTCACGCAGTGCCAGTGGTTCCAGTACCGGATTGGAGGTGAGCGCATTTTCAATATAACTGGAAGCAAATTGCTCATCCATGCCGCCCAGGATGTCGCCCAGATTGTAGATGTCGGCACGGTTGGCGAGCATATCCGGTACTTTGAAGGCTTCGCCGGATTCGGTGTAGGGATTACCGGCCATCACCACGCAAAACTTGCGCCCGCGCATGTCATAGGTTTTGCTGCGGCCTTTCCAGACACCTTCAATACGGCGGGTGCCGTCGCATAAAGAAATGAATTTTTGCAGAAATTCCGCGTGGGTGTGCTGAATGTCATCCAGATACAGCATGACATTATTCCCCATTTCCAGGGCCAGATTGAGCTTGACCAGTTCCTGCTTTGCAGTAGCGTTGGGTGCCTGCGCGGGGTCCAGCGACAGCACATCATGCCCCAATGCCGGACAGTTGATCTTCATGAAAATCAGGCCCAGACGGTTGGCGACATATTCCATCAGGGTGGTTTTGCCGTAGCCGGGCGGCGAGATCATCATCAATAATCCCATCAGATCGGTGCGCCGGTTTTCGCCCACTGTACCCATTTGCTTGGCCAGATTGTCGCCAATAACAGGTAAATAAGCATCATTGATGAGGCGATTTCGCACAAAGGAACTTAAAGGTCTGGCACGGAATTCATCCAGCCGCAGTGCCTGTTTTTCTTCCGCCATCACCTGCTGGCGAATCTGCAGATAACGATGATAGGCGGGCAGGGTGACTGTACGCTGTTGCTGCATACGTTGCAAAAAGGTATCCAGTGCGAATGACAGACTTTGTTTTTCAATCAGCGGGTGTTCACCCAGCAGGCCGGAAACCTGTAATTCAACGTCTACCTCGGTCGCGCGGCGTTCGATGCGTTCATCGGCATTTAACAGGCCGATGGCTTCCGGGATATAGCGTTGCAAGGCCTGCAAAGAGCGACTTTCAATCAGGGCTTGCAGCCAGGCCTGAGTCAAATTCCAGCGATCGGCAACCTGGCCACTAAGCTTGTCCAGTGATTCCTGGTATTGTCGCCAACTGCTGTTATCCAGTGAGTTTTTCAGTTCCTCAACCAGTTGGGCGGCGTAGCGGCTGCCGATAAAACGGCAGGATTCGCGGCTCAACTCGGCCACCAGATAGCTACTGGCACGCTCCATATCCAGTTCACTGACAGCGATGGGGTGAAGCTTGATGAACTGCCTGAGGGCTGACTGTATTTCCTCAACCAGTAAGCGAGTGGCTGTATCATTGACAAAAATCTGCTGCATTTGCTGCGCGGATTGCGCCCGTAATCTCCAGCTTTCATGCTTAAACTGAAAGCTTTGCTGAACCTGCGGAGCTTGCAGATTGGCCCAGAATATCTGTGCCAGCCCGCGGCACAGCGGATCAAAACGCAGTAAATCGGCGCGTTCCAGTGCGGCTAACAATTGCATCAGGATCAGGCTGGCATCATGGTCGTGTATGCCTTTGCTATAGCCCTCGCGGTAACGGGGGGCGGCAAAGCGGCGTACAACCGGCAGCAGGGTTTCCATACTGGTGGCCGCCTGGCGCAAGGCCTGCATGGTCAGCTCGTGCTCACCGTTTTCAACCGCGCGCAGTAGTTCAGCGGCCAGATATTCGCCCCGGTACAGTTCAGGGGTTTCGGAATCCAGTGATAAATCCCAGTAGGGACGCAGCGATTCCAGTTCAGGGTTTTGCACAGGCGCGTAGAACTTTGTGCCGGTCAGATGAATGCTGAGGCTGTCATCACGCGGGATGATGGTTAAATCCAGTTCCCGGGTGTTGACGCTGAAACGGTGGCGTGGCCCCAGTTTGATGACCTGTCCGCCGTCTTCAAAAATATCGCTTTTGTCACGCAGTGAGCGCAGTGCCTGTTCCTTGCCGGCCTTGAAGCGGGATTCAATGTCATCCGCCTGTACATTGCTTTCCAGCTCACGCAGGCGTTCAACCAGTTCCCGCACCTTCAATACCAGCGCATCCGAGGCAAAATAGGTATTCAGTTCATCGGCCTGTGTGAATTGTAAGGAGCGTCGTTCGATACTGGCCAGAATGCGCGTGGCTGCGTCATTGACCGCTTGTGCCTTGCGTTGGCGATCATCCAGCAGTTGTTGTTTGTGGCCTTCAAAAGTTTCATATACCTCATCACGCTGCGCCATGATGTCGGACAGAAACTGCTCGTAATCGCTGAACTGGCTTTCCAGTTCTTCCAGTTGCACCAGCAGGCGTGACAATTGTTCATCACAGCGCTGCGGGGTGGTGGCCATGCCCAGGGCATTATTGATACTTTGCGAGAATAGTTTGAACTGCGCGGAAAACTGCGCGCTGGCTTCTTCCGATCCCAGGCCTTTTTTCTTGTTGGCCGCGCGTGCCCGGCTTTGGTTCAGTTTGGCATACACTTCTGAAATAGCATCAATGATGCGTGTGCGCACGGTGGCATCTTCAACCTTCAATGTAGCCATTAATTCAGACAACATATCCAGCCCGCTGGCCATGTTTTCAACTGTGTCGATGATGGGTTGTAACTGCGCAACGGTATCGGCCTGTTGCCGTTCTTTATCCAGTTGGTCAATTTTGTGCAGATAGGGTACAAGTGCTTTTTCACCAGCCAGAAACTCAACCGTGCTCATACCCAGCCTGTTCTGTGCCCCGGCCAGTTCGTCATCCAGTTCGCCGATGCGTGGCAGGTCGATATAACGATAATCATTCAGCGTGACCAGATGGCCGCGCTGATGACGCAGTTGATTGAGCGCGTTGACAAAATCCTCGGCTGTAGTCCAGCTGTCGGGTTGAATGGAACGCAGAATGTCCTGCTGATCCCGTTCCGCCTGTTGAATGGCCTTGAATGATTGCTGGCGGATGCTCTCTACTTTTTCGAACTCATCAATGACCAGTTCGGCCGTAGCGGAAATATCACGTAAGCGTTCAGCCGTGGGAGCAAGACTCTCATCTTCAACCCAGTAATGACTGTCGAACATGGTGCGGGCCATTTTGCTTAGTGCGTTGTAACGCTGAACCGATACTTCCTGTTCTTCAATCAGGCGACACAGGCTGTATAAATCGGAAATGCCGCGTACCAGTTCGGCATTGCCGATACGTCCCAGAAAGCTTTGGCTGGCGGGAGCCTGGCTGGCGTATTCGTCACTGACATAGGGCGTTTCCCAAATCTGCATGGGGTGGATGCGGGTGGGTTCATCCTGGCTGGAGAAAATAATCAGCCGACCGGCCCGGGAAAGGGCATAGCCGTTTCCGCGAATAGGGTTTTGCAGGCTTTTATCAATCAGGTTATAAGCCAGCAGAGATACCTGGCCGCTGGCTGGCGCATAAAAAATATACAGAAAATCTTCACCGTTGGGTGAACGGATGGCGCATTTGAAATGCAGACCCTCGGCACGGCCGTCATAGGTTTTGTATTCACCGTTTTGCAGATAATAGCCACCGGGAAAAATAATGCCGTGGTCTTCCGGCAACTGCACGCAGGAACTGCCGATGGCATCCATGCGCAGTACTTGCCGGGTTTCGCTGTTAAAAATCAGATAGCGCCATTGTTGCTCACGATAGGGTCTGATTTTCAGCAGAATCAAAGCGCCGATTTCGGCATAATGAATGTCGGCATCATCCAGTGACTGGGTTTTATCCTCGACCGCTTCACGGTAGATGCCGAGCCCATCACGGGTATTGTTTTCAACCTTGATGGTGAGATCACCACCCACGGTTTCAACAAACACCTTGTCCAGTATGCTGACATGCGGATGAGAGCCACCCACCTGATTTTCACGGCTGGTTTCTATCCATTCAAAATCATAGGCGGGTGGTAGTTGAATATCACGTTCGCCGCGATTGTCGATGTATTTGATCTGGCTGCCATCAGCAGAAACCGACCAGCGAAAAACCCGGATATCTTCCAGTCGTTCACCAATCTGAAAACCTGCCAGTAACTTGCTGTCTTTGACCGTCAGCTGTACCAGGCGGGTATGTTTGTAATAGCGGTACAGCTCATCAAAATCACGTACAAAATCTTTTTCTGCCAGAAAACTGTCTTGCAGGGGCAGCGGCTCGATTTGATAGCCATCATCCGTGTGGCTGGCACTGAACAGCGCGAACACATCCGATATACGGGTTTCTTTTTTCAGACCGATGAAAACGTTATAGCCGAATAGCAGAGCATCACCCACCTGCACAATATCCCGGGCCACACAGTTGTTTTCAGTACGCACCCGTACCCGCGCGGCTACTTTCATTTCAGATGAACCGAATTCCTGCAAACGTGCTGTATTCAGTTTTTGTACCGACGCGGACAGTTGCTTACCCTGTTTCAGCAGGCGTTTGCGAATGACCTCATAAGCTCCGCCTTCGGCAACAGCGTTATCTACAGTGGTGGTGGCCTTGTCCTGCTGGGGCATGTGCTGGGCTCCTGTGGCTTGTGCTGACACTCATCCTCCCGGCCCCATTGGTGACGGGGTTTGCTCAATTCAGAGCCGGGGGTGGGGAGAGGCTTGTACGGGTATTAATCGGCTTTTGCGCGGCTTTCGATATATTTTTCAATCAGCGCGGTGACCAGCCCGCTTTTACTGGCAAAACCATCCACCGCTTTACCGAAAGACAGTGATTTGGCAAAGGTATCGAAATAATGGCCTTCACCGCCGACAATATCGATATTGGATTCTTCCAGAGCCTTGGCCAATACATCCGCATTTTCCTTCGCAATTTCCTTGCCGGCTTCGATGGAAGCCAGGGCCTCTTCAAAGGCGGTTTCCAGACTCATGCGGAATTCTTCGTGATCACGTGCCTTGTCGCTCATATTGCCCATGGCTTCAAATTTATCCACCAGACCTTCGGCTTCCGCCTTGAACTGCTCGCGGGTGACATCGGCTTTCGCCATGCCGACATTCTTCTGGGCTTTACCTTCGGCGCTACCTTTGGCATCTATGATTTTTGCTTCGGCGGAACCGGTGGCATCAATCACCTTGGCTTCGGCATCACCTTTGGCATCAATTACGCGTGCTTCTGCCAGACCTTCTTTTTCCAGTGAATCGGCTTTGGCTTCCTGTACGCGGGCTTCGGCCAGACCGGACGCAGCTTCTTCCGCCTGTATGCCTTCGGCCAGTTTTTTCTTGCCATCGGCTTCCTTGGCCGTGGCCTCCAGTTCGGCCTCGGCGATGGTGGTGATTTCACCGGCACGGTGACGGGCCGACAGTTCTTCTGCTTCCGCCGCTTTGACCTGTTTGACCTTTTCTTCATCGGCATCGGCTTCAGCCGCCAGTACCTGCACCTGTTTGGCGCGGTCGGCTTCCGAGACTTCACGTACTTCCTTGATGCGTTCTTCTTCTATGGCCACGGTCTTGTCCACCATGACGCGTTCACGTACCACATTGGCAATTTCTTTCTTTTCAACTTCGATGGCTTTCTCGGCGTCGATGGTTTGCAATTCTACTTCACGTTCACGCGCAACAATTTCAAGATCTTTGGCGCGGGTGACTTTTTCCATTTCAATGACTACCGCACGCTGACGATTTTGTTCGGCCACTTCAATTTCGCGCTTCTGGTTTTCGGTCTGTACAGCCAGTTCCTGGTCCACGCGAATGGTGGTGGTTTCGGCCTTTTGCCGTTCTTCTTCCTGAATCTTGATGGTTTCGGCTTCTTCACGTGCCTGAATGGTGGCAATTTCACGTTCCTGACGGGCTTCCGCGTCGGACTGCTGGCGTTCCAGTTCCAGCATGGCTTCTACCGTTTCCACATTCTTTTTCTTGATTGCCAGTTCTTCATCACGTTCCAGTATGTTGGTGCGCACATTCTGTACAGCGGTTAATTCGGTAATCTTTTTAATACCCTCGGCATCCAGAATATTGTTGGGGTCCAATGATGCCTTGGGAGTTTGTTCCAGGTAGTCAATGGCAACATCTTCCAGCACATAACCGTTCAAATCATCACCGATCACCTCTATGATTTTTTCACGGAATTCCAGGCGGTTTTCAAACAGCTGTACAAAGTCAATCTGCTTGCCGACTGTTTTTAAAGCTTCAGAAAATTTGGCGGCAAATAATTGATAAACGGCCTCTCTGTCGGATGCGCGATCTGCGCCAATGGACTTGGCCACTCGCAGAACATCTTCAGGTGTTTCATTCACCCGTAGATAAAATGCTACAGTAATATCAGCACGCATGTTATCGGCGCAAATCAATCCATCTTTACCGCGGCGATCAACTTCCAGCGTAATCAGCGAAATACGCATCAGTTCTTTTTTGTAAATGATGGGGTAGA
>JAHXHF010000376.1 GCA_025656895.1 gamma proteobacterium symbiont of Bathyaustriella thionipta | reverse complement strand
CCGTGGTTTGATGACGGCCAGCCCATTCTGTGGTGGTCGCCCAATCCGCGTGCGGTACTTTTTCCGCAGGAACTGCATCAATCCCGTAGCCTGAAAAAGCTGCTGCGAAAACAGCGTTATCAGGTCTCCAGCGACCGTGATTTCAGTGCCGTCATCCATGCCTGCGCGGCACCGCGTGATCAACAGTCGGGCACCTGGATATTGCCGGCCATGATACAGGCTTATGAAGCCCTGCATGAGTATGGTGGGGCGCATTCCATTGAAGTGTGGGATGGGGAAAAACTGGTGGGCGGGCTCTATGGCGTGGCTTTGGGACAGGTATTTTTTGGCGAGTCCATGTTCAGCCGGGTCAGCAGCGCATCCAGAATTGCACTGGTATCTCTGGTGCAAATCGCGACCCAGACAGGCATCCAACTGATTGATTGCCAGATGCACACGCAACACTTGTCCAGCATGGGTGCTTTTGATATGCCACGCGCTCAATTCATCAGTCTGCTGCGGCGCCTGATTCCGGCTGAAAATCCGCTAGCTGCCTGGCCAACACAAGCACCCCGTTTTCCATGAACATCCCCTGCCTGATCAGTCATGCGCACACTTGCGGCTACCTGCCGCGTGATGACGCGCAAACCCTGTACATTTCTCCGCAGGCAAGCCTCAACCCGGCTCTGTATGGCGCGCTGCTGGCACAGGGTTTCCGGCGTAGCGGCAAACTGGTTTACCGGCCGCAATGCGAAGCCTGCCGCCAGTGCCTGTCCATACGCATCCCGCTGCAAAGTTTCCAGCCCAATCGCACCCAAAGACGCTGTTTCAAACAGATACAACAACTCGGTATTTATGAAAAACCGGCTGTTTTTGATGAAGAACATTTCGCGCTTTATCGAAACTACATCAATACCCGTCATGCGGATGGTGATATGGCCAACCCGGATGAAAAGTCCTACCGTGAATTTCTTTTCTGCGACTGGATGCACACATCCCTGTTTGAATTCCGCCTGCACGGAAAGCTGCAAATGGTGGCGGTCACCGATGTACTGCCACAGGGTTTTTCCGCACTGTACACTTTTTTTGACCCGCAAAGCCCGCTGAAAAGCCCGGGTACACTGGCTATTCTGTATCAGATTGAAGAAGCCCGGCGACGCAAACTGCAGTGGCATTATCTGGGCTATTACATTGCCGCCAGCGATAAAATGAAATACAAGGCCGCTTTCAGGCCGCATGAAGTTTTTTTGCATGAGCAGTGGCAGTCGTCGTTACAAACTTAACCCGGGTGAAACATCCGGGTTCATCCCTTTCCCCGGCTAATCCAGTCCACAACTTCGCTGATGTGATCCACCATGCCGGCAGGCCTGGCTTGTTGCAGGCGTTCCCGGTCGTGCGCGCCGTAGCTGACGGCCAAGGCCGCGACACCCGCATTATGCGCCATGTGAATGTCGTAATCGGTATCGCCGACCATGAGAGTATTTTGCGGCATCACGCCCATCTCCTGCATAATTTCCAACAGCATGTCGGGGTGCGGTTTGGAGCTGGTTTCATCGGCACAGCGGGTGGCCATAAAACAGTCATTCAGGCGGCTTTCCTGCAGTACCCTGTCCAGTCCCTGCCGGCCTTTGCCGGTGGCTACGGCCATGGGTAAGCCGGCCTGTTTGATCTGTTGCAGGGTTTGCCTGGCACCAGCAAACAAAACCGAGGGCGTTTTATCTTTCAGTAGAAAGTGTGAGCGGTAAGCGTTGACAATCTGTTGTTGCAGCCTGGCCGATAATTCCGGAGCCAGCGCCATCACCGCTTCCAGCAAACCCAGGCCGATGATGTTTCTGACCGCGTGATAGTCCGGTTCGGCTTCGCCAGCATCACGAAAACCTGCCTGCATACAGGCCACAATGCGGGCTTCCGAGTCCATCAGTGTGCCATCCCAGTCAAACACGATTAATTCAAGCGTATTTTCAGACATCATTTACAGGCTGCGTTGCAATTGTTGCAGATCTTTCGGCAAGGGGGCTTTGATACGAAAAAATTCCTTACTTTGCGGCCACTGAAAACTGAGACTGGAAGCATGCAGAAACAGTCTTTTCAATCCGGCTTTTTTCATTTGTTGATTGAAGTTTTCATCTCCGTACTTACGGTCACCCGCAATAGCGTGTCCGGCGTATTGTGTGTGTACCCTGATCTGGTGAGTACGGCCACTGAAAAGTTCCACTTCCAGTAAAGTGGCCTGCCAGGAAAAATGCTTCAAAACCCGGAAGCCGGTGCGCGCGGCTTTGCCTGCGGCATCTACCCGCACCAGTCGTTCACCCCCTCGCAAGGTATTTTTACGTAGGGGAGCATCAATAATTTTTTGCCGCTCAGGCCAGTAACCGGCCACCAGTGCCTGATAGTGTTTGTCTATTTTATTTTCACGCATCAGTTCATGCATTTGCCGCAAGGCACTGCGTTTCTTGCTAATCAGCAGACAGCCGGAAGTATCCCTGTCCAGCCGATGGACCAATTCCAGATTCTGTGAATGCGGTCGCAGGCTGCGCAGTAGTTCAATTACTCCGTATGACAGGCCACTGCCCCCGTGTACCGCCATGCCCGATGGTTTGTTGACCACCAGTAAACGCTCATCTTCATAGATAATGGCATTGCTGATGATACCGGACTGCTTGCCGGGCTGTTTTTTAACCCCATCAGGACGGGACAAACGCACCGGCGGAATGCGGATTTTGTCTCCTTGCTGCAGACGATAATTAATCGCCACACGAGCAGCATTAACCCGCACCTCACCTCGCCGCACAATGCGGCAAATAAGACTGCGGGGAGCGCCTTTGAGTTCCCTGAACAAAAAATTATCCAGCCTTTGACCTTCGAAGTCATCACTGACCGTCATATAAGATACGCTTTGAAAGGCTGCTGCTTTGGTTTCCATGGACGATATGATAACAGGTTTGAGTTCAATCACTTACGCTGGTATATTGATTATGCTTAGGTCGTATCTATTATGGAGTGATGACCTGTGCACAGTTTTTCGGTTGCTGTTGCCCATTAACGGCCAGCATCCCGCCAACCCATCTTCAGGCACAATGCAAATAAGATGAGCCTGAGTGTATTTTATAACTACCTGGCGAGTAGTGAAAATTCTGGGTAATGACTCGGATTGCCACATTGCAGCGGCAACTTGAGTCGTTACATATTTTTTTGTGTATAGAGCTGCCTACAGGCTGTCTCTACACCTTTTACAAGCGCGCCTCACTAACGCAAAGAGCAGTATGATGCTGGTAATACACTACCTGTTAATGTTGATTTCCGAGCGGGCCGATTTGCCTGCCCCGAACTTCATGCTGCCGACCCCAACCTCCCGGACGGGTTGCGCTCTACTGCGCGCCGAGAGTAAACCTGATGAAAAGAATGCTTATCAATGCGACTCAGCCAGAGGAGTTGCGCGTTGCCCTGGTCGATGGGCAAAAACTATACAATCTGGATATAGAACAGGCCGGACAAGGACAAAAAAAGGCTAACGTCTATAAAGGACGCATTACTCGCGTCGAACCCAGTCTGGAAGCCGCTTTTGTTGACTATGGTGCCGAGCGCCACGGTTTTCTTCCCCTGAAAGAAATCTCGCGTCGCTACTTCAGCGAAGAAGCCCTGCAGGCCAGCGGCAAGACCAGTATCAAACAGGCCATACAGGAAGGGCTTGAAGTTATTGTGCAGGTGGAAAAGGAAGAACGCGGCAACAAAGGTGCTGCACTGACTACCTTTGCTTCACTGGCCGGACGTTATCTGGTACTGATGCCCAACAATCCGCGTGCCGGTGGCGTTTCACGCCGTATTGAAGGCCGTGAGCGCGCCGAACTGCGCGAAGCCATGAACCAACTGGCCATGCCTGAAGATATGGGGGTGATTGTACGCACCGCCGGTGTGGGTAAAACGGTTGAAGAATTGCAGTGGGATCTGGATTATCTGACCGAAATCTGGGCCGCCATTGAAAGTACCGCGTCTGAACGCGAAGCTCCTTTCCTCATCTATCAGGAAAGCAATGTGATGGTGCGCTCCATGCGTGACCATCTGCGCAAGGATATTGGCGAAATTGTCATTGATCAACGCTCGGTTTATGACGAAGCGCATCAGCAAATTTCCCAGTTAATGCCGGCCTATCTTAAAAAACTGCGTTATTATGATGAAGAAGTGCCGCTCTTCAGCCGCTATCAAATTGAAAGCCAGATTGAATCCGCCTTTCAACGTGAAGTGCGTTTACCTTCGGGTGGTTCTATTGTTATTGACCACACAGAAGCACTCACCTCGATCGATATCAACTCGGCGCGGGCGACCAAAGGCAGTGATATTGAAGAAACCGCGCTCAACACCAATCTGGAAGCCGCTGATGAAGTAGCCCGCCAATTGCGTTTGCGTGATGTCGGCGGCCTGTTTGTGATTGATTTCATCGACATGGGGCCGAATCGCAATCAAAGAGAAGTTGAAAACCGCCTGAAAGAAGCCCTGAAAATGGATCGTGCGCGTGTCCAGATCGGCCGTATTTCACGTTTCGGACTGCTGGAAATGTCACGCCAGCGTCTGCGTCCTTCTCTGGGTGAATCCAGTCAGGAAGTATGCCCGCGTTGCAGTGGTCAGGGCACCATTCGCAGTGTAGGCTCACTGGCACTGGCCGTACTGCGCATCATTGAAGAACAGTCCAACAAGGATAATACCGGTCGCATCGTGGCCCAGTTACCGGTGGATGTAGCCACTTTCCTGCTCAACGAAAAACGGGATGTTATCACCGAATTGGAAAGTCGCCTGAAACTGCAGGTTATTCTTATTCCCAACATTAACCTGCAAACACCTCATTACGAGCTGGAACGTATCCGTTCACATGAACTGCCGTCTGCACAGCAGGATTCCAGTAGTTATGAAATGACCACAGAGCCGGAAAGCGCAAAATCGACCTATGATGTGGATAACAAGCCGACCATAGAAAAACCGGCTGTACAGGATATTAAAAGAAGCGCCCCCGCACCTGCCCCGGCTAAAAAACCCGCATTGAGCGAACCGGATAACAAGGGGTTTATCAAAAAACTGTTTGATACCCTGTTCGGTCGTGCTGAAGAAGCCACTGATGAAAAACAGACGGACAAGTCAGCCGACAAAAAACAGGATAACCGGCAGAAACAAAGACAAGCGCAAGGCGGAAATTCTGAACGTCGCGGCCAGAATCGTAATCGTGGCCGGCGTGGCGGACGCAATAGAAATCGCAACAACAACCCGCGCAACGATGATAATAAAGCCAAAACCACACAACAGGATAGTGATGGCAATGCGCGCCAGGATGGTGAAAAACCATCCACCAACGAGCAAGCGAAGCCGCAGACTAATCGTAATGGGCCACGCCGGGGTAACCGTCGCAGAAGACCTTCAAAGAAAAAGCAAAGCAGACAGACCGAGGTTGACGGTAATACAAAACCGGATAATGAGCAGCCGAATGGTAACAAGATGGAAAGTCCGCAAGCCAAACCGGCTCAGGCTGTTGATGACAATATAGGCAATCGCAAAGAGCCTGAAAAAACTGCCAAACCGGCTGATACGGAAAAACAGGAAAATAAACCGGGCAGACGTCAGCCCAGACAAAATCGTAACAGAAACACGAATAACAAAGAAAACAAGGAAAACAAAGATAGTAAAGCGCCACAAACAGCCAATAAAAAAACGGACTCGGCTAAAGCAGATTCCAATACGGCCAAGCCCTCCAAACCGGAGTCAGCACCTGCTGCCGCTGTAAGTCCTGCACCGAGTAAAGCTCCGGCTCCGGTTCAGGCTCCGACTGCACCTGCACCTGCACCTGCACCTGCACCTGCACCTGCACCTGCAGAAAAGTCTGCTCCTGTAGCCGAAGCCAGCAAAACCGAAACCAAACAGGATTAAAAATGGATGAGATCAAAGTAGATGTAGCTATCATCGGCTCGGGTACTTCCGGGCTGAATGCGATGGGTCGTGTGCGCAAGGCCGGCAAATCTTTTGTGCTGATCAACGGTGGTGAAGCCGGCACCACTTGCGCGCGGGTGGGCTGTATGCCCTCAAAAGTACTGATTCAGGTAGCCGAAGATTTCCACCGGCGCAAATTGTTTTCCCGTTGCGGCATCAAAAATCATGAAAACATGTCGCTTGATCATGCCGATGTGATGGAATATGTACAGGATATTCGTGATATTTTTGTAGACCGGGTATTAAGCCATACCACCGATGAAATGGGTGAGGAATTCATTGAGGGTTATGCCCGCTTTATTGAAGCCGGCTTGCTCGAAATTGATAATGGTCAGCGTATTCGCGCCGATAAAGTTATTATTGCTACTGGTTCCAGCCCTATTCTGCCGGAAGACTGGCGTCAGTTCGGTGAACGCGTTATTACAACCGATGAACTGTTTGAACTGGAGGATTTACCCGAATCCATGGCGGTTATCGGCCTGGGGGTTATCGGTCTGGAACTGGGGCAGTCCCTCAATCGCCTGGGTGTAAAGGTTACCGGTTTTGATCTGGCCGGAAGTGTCGGCAATTTGCAGGACCCGTCCGTTATTGAGTCTGTGCTAAGAACCATTGGTGATGAAATGCCTCTGCATATGGGCTATCCGGCCAACATTGAAGCTACCGAAAACGAGCAATTACGGGTTTCGGCCGGTGAGCAATCGGTGGTGGTGGACAAGGTACTGGTGTGTCTTGGCAGACACCCGAATCTTAGCAGACTGGGACTGAAAAAGATTGGCGTACAACACGACAACAGAGGCATCCCCGTATTCAACCGCAATACCATGCAGTTGGGAGACTGGCCCATTTTTATAGCCGGTGATGTCAACCATGAACGCGGTATTCTGCATGAAGCCGGAGATGAAGGAAAAATGGCCGGCTTTAATGCGGCCAACGATACAGTCCGGGCTTTTAAAAGAAAAACGCCGCTGTCTATCAATTTTTGCGATCCCAATATCGCCATTATCGGCGAACGTTACAACGCGCTGGATATGAATGAAACCGCTATTGGTGAAATAGCCATGGCACCGGTAGGGCGGGCGCTGATTATGGGCAAAAACAAAGGCATCATTCGCCTATATGCATGCAAAGCCGATGGCAGACTGCTGGGCGCGGAACTGTTTGCGGTCAAAGGGGAAAACCTTGCGCATCTGCTCGCCTGGTCCATTCAAATGGGCATGACGGTTGGCGAGATGCTGCGTATGCCGTTTTATCACCCGGTCATGGAAGAAGCCCTGCAGGCGGCCTTATACGACTTATACTATAAACTCGACTGCAAAAATGACGGTGATATAACCGAATTAACCAATCTTTAGAGTTTCACACGCCATGCCAAAGATAGAAATGTACACCACCATGTTCTGCCCTTACTGCACGCGGGCCAAGTATTTGCTTGAGCAAAAAGGCCAAAGCTGGCAGGAGTATTCCATTGAGGGTGATCGTAAACGCATGAAAGAAATGTTGCTACGCAGCCAACGCAACACGGTTCCGCAAATCTTCATCAATGACCAACACATTGGCGGCTACGATGACCTGGCCGAACTGGATGACAAAGGTGAACTGGATGAACTGTTGATTGATGGCTGAACCACTCACCTCTCAGCGACTGGACAAATGGCTGTGGGCGGCACGCTTTTTCAAAACCCGCCAGTTGGCCGCTGAAGCCATCCGCGGTGGCAAGGTACATCTGAACGGTCAACGCAGCAAACCGGGTAAAGAAGTTCGCCCCGGCTCAAAAGTAAACATTCATAAAAGCAGTCTGCAATGGCAGATTGAAGTGGTCGCACTCAGCAAGCAACGGCGCCCCGCTTCGGAAGCCTGTCAGTTCTATGAAGAAAGTCCTGAAAGCCTGGAAAAGCGTCAACAAGTTGTTCAACAATTACGTGAGGAACGTCAGGCCGCACCCCGGGTTTCCAGGCGTCCCAATAAACAGCAGCGCCGCCAGATTCATCGTTTCAAACAACAATAAAGCTCATGGATCAGGATATTTTTCGCCAGACCTATGATGAAATTAACGAGTGTTATTGTGCCTTTGAAAAAGGCATACTCACCAATAACTGCGAATGCAGTCAGGCCGAGCGCTTCTGCATTGCGGAACGTGAAGGGGTAAAATGCAAGCAAGCGGCTGCTCAGCAAGACTGTATCGATTTACTGGAAATACTGCGTCAACAAGCCAGATTTGCGCTACGCGCCGATAACCGCCAGCAAACCAAACTACCCCATGGTAAAGCCATGCGTGTCCAGATTGGCGGTTTGCGTGGTTTGTACCAGGCCACCTGTCCCGACCAGCCGGCTGTAAAAAAAGTCAAAGATGTCTATGCCCTGCTTCGTCAGGCTTTGGCAAAATTCAAACAATGGGACGCGCTTCCCTTTCAAATGATCATTCAGCAAATGGCCGACTGGAAAGGACGGGAACCGCGACGCCGTCCGCGTTAAAAATCCAGATACATTTCTATTTATTCAGGTTGCTTCCCGGCATGGCATTGCGAGCGGTAAACACCCTCATCATCCACTTTGATTCGTTCCTGCTGAATGCCGGCCTCAAGTAGTTCTTGCCGCAGGCGTGACTGTATGGCGGAAGGCAGCGCCACGTAATAATCGGCCTCTGTATCAGGCAACTCTGCTTTTTGCAGTATGCGGCCCGACGGAAGCGCATCAATTTTCTGATATGTGAAATTATCCAGTGCATCCTGCCAGGATCGACAATAATTGGATAAATACGGGGTTTCCGCTTTCCCACACAAGCGCAACAGATAAATGGCTTGCGACCATTCCAGAGAGATGGCGTGTTCAATCAAACTGGCTATCGGCGCAAAACCAACGCCGGCCGCTATAAATACCAGAGGCCGGCAGGATACTTCATGCAAAGTAAACTTGCCGACCGGACCGCGCAATTTAACTGCAGTATTTTTTTTCAGGCTGGAGAAAATATGCGCGACTGCCGGCGTTTGTGGGTAACGGGCCGCATGTATGCGCAGGTGCGAGCCATCGCAGGGGCAACTGGCTATAGCAAAACACTGATCCAGTTCATTTGAAAAAGCTACATTAAGATATTGCCCCGCCAGAAAGCGTAACGGTGTACTGCGGGCAGTTCGCAGATGAATAATGGCAATATCATCAGAGATTTCGATGCATGCAACTTTTGCGTTAATCGACTGAATTTGTACCTGGTCAACATGACCGGCTTCACGGGCAGCTACCAGCAGGTCGGACTCGGCACTGACACAGCAGGCGAGCACCAGTTGATCCTGCAATTCCTGCTCACTGAGCACATAATCAGAGTGGCGGCTTTGTTTGACTTGTCCCCGCAGAATTTTAACTTTGCATTGGCCGCAACTGCCATTAGAACAACCAAAGTCAAGATTGACACCACAACGCAGTGCGGATTCCAGCAAAGTTTCAGTTTCATGAGTTTCACAAAGACGGCCACTGGACTGCGGTAGGTGTCAACATACTTTTCGCCTAAATGCTTCATTTAAGCAGCAAGTTTCATGTCAGCCCCTTGCTGGTTTTCATTGACAGGATT